>DASROV010000118.1:0-3934 GCA_035646755.1 Trueperaceae bacterium
ATCTGCTTCCTTGCTGATCGGGCCACCCGGCCGGTGGGTGTAGCAAAACTACTCTCCCACCGACCGGATTGCACTCGACTACTTCGAGCGAGTCGAAGTCGTTAGCCGACTTCCTCTTCGGTCCAGTAGCCGGAATCGACCAGGACCGGAGTGACGTTGTCCTTCACCACGATCTGCGAGTCGAGCAGGAACGAGTCGACGACCTTCTTGCCGTTGTCGTAATCCTTGGTGTTGTTGATCTCGGGCTTCTCGCCGCTCAGCAGGGCAACGGCCATGTCCACGGCCACGGAAGCGAGCTTGCGCGTGTCCTTGAAGATGGTGCCGTACTGCTCACCCGCGAGGATGGCCTTGACCGAGTCGAGCTCGGCGTCCTGACCCGAGATGACCGGCCAGTCGGCTCCGGTCGAGTATCCGGCGCCCTCGAGAGCGGAGATGATGCCGCGCGAGATGCCGTCATACGGCGACAGCACCGCGTTGACCTTGGACCCGTCGGAGTACGTCGAGGTCAGGATGTCCTCCATGCGGCTCTGGGCGGTTTCGCCGTCCCAGCGGAGCGTGGCGACCTGTTCGATCTTGGTCTGCTTGCTCTTGACGACCAGGGTTCCATCGTCGATCAGCGGCTGGAGCACGTCCATGGCACCGTCGAAGAAGAAGAACGCGTTGTTGTCGTCGAGCGAACCGGCGAAGAGCTCAACGTTGAACGGGCCCTTGGCCGCGTCGGCGGCAGGCGCGCCCTCGAGGTCGGTGAGACCCAGTCCGTTCAGCAGCGAGTATGCCTGCTGCTGTCCGACCTTGAAGTTGTCGAAGGACGCGTAGTAGTTGACGTTCTCGGAGTTGCGAATGAGGCGGTCGTACGCGATGACGGGAATGTCGGCGTCGGCGGCATCCTGCAGCACGCTCGTGAGCGTGGTGCCGTCGATCGAGGCGATGATCAGGGCTTCCGCGCCCTTGGTGATCATGTTCTCGATCTGGGACACCTGCGTGGGGATGTCGTCCTCTGCGTACTGCAGGTCGACCTTGAAGCCCTGTTCCTCGAGCTGGCTCTTGACGGCATTGCCGTCGGCGATCCAGCGCTCGGAGCTCTTGGTCGGCATCGCGACGCCGATGAGACCGCCGTCGCCCTTGCCCGAGCCACTGGTGCCTCCGGAGGAGCAGGCGGCCAGCGAAACGATCATGGCGCCAGCGGCCACGATCGCGAAGAGTGCTTTCTTCTTCACTGTGTTTCCTTTCGTGTTATCTATTTGATCGACATTGATGTCAAATGTGCGTGAGGTGGTGCGGGAGGTGTGATTACAGGCCTTGTGCCAGTCGGTAGTAGGCCTGGTTCCAACGCACCTCGCGCGTGAAATCGCGCAGGGTGGTGGCTTTATCGATCACGAGAAGCTCGGTGCGAGCGATCTCGGCGAAATCGTGGAACACCTCGATGCCGACGGCAGTCGACATGACGGTGTGGTGGGCGGCGCCGGCGGTGAGCCAGGCGGCGGCGGATGTCTGGAAGTCGGGCTCCGGGCGCCACACGGCGCGGCCGACGGGGAGGTTCGGCAGCGCCGCGGTCGGTTCGACGACCTGGACGACGTTGGCCACGAGGCGGAACCGGTCGCGCATGTCCGACATGGCTACGACCACCGCGGGTCCCGGGTCGGCGTTGAAGACCAAACGAACCGGGTCCTCCTTGCCGCCGATGCCGAGCGGGTGGATCTCCAGGCTGGCGCGCGAGGTGGTCAGGGAGGGGCTCACCTCGAGCATGTGCGCGCCGAGGATGAGCTCGGCACCGGGGGTGAGGTCGTACGTGTAGTCCTCCATCAGGCTGGCCCCGCCGGGGAGACCGGAGCCCATGACGTTGGCCACGCGCACGAGGATGGAGGTCTTCCAGTCGCCTTCGGCGCCAAAGCCGTAACCCTGGGCCATCAGGCGCTGCACGGCCAGGCCGGGCAGCTGGCGGAGGGCGCCGAGGTCTTCGAAGTTGGTCGTGAACGCGCCGAAGCCGCCCTCTTCCAGGAACGACTTCAGGCCCAGCTCGATCGCGGCGCCGTAACGCAGGGAGTCGTGCCGTTCACCGCCGCTGCGCAGCTCGGGGACGACGTCGTAGAGGTCTTCGTACTCGGCCACGAGGGCGGCGATGTCGGCGTCGGATGCCGCGTGAACGGCCTCGGCGAGCTCGTTGACCGGCCAACTGTTCACCTGCACGCCGAAGCGCAGCTCGGCCTCGGTCTTATCGCCCTCCGTGACGGCGACGAAGCGCATATTGTCGCCGAACCTGGCGAGCTTCATCGAGTGTGATGCCGCCCAGCCGGCCGCCGCCCTGGTCCAGGATCCGATGCTCGCGCTGACGACCGGGTTGGACACGTGGCCGACGACTGTTTTGCGGGCGACACCCAGCCGGGTCTGGATGTAGCCGAACTCGCGGTCGCCGTGTGCGGCCTGGTTGAGGTTCATGAAGTCGAAGTCGATCTCGGCCCAGGGCAGCTCGACGTTCGCCTGCGTGTGCAGGTGCAGCAACGGCTTGCGGAGCGCGTCGAGGCCGGCGATCCACATCTTCGCCGGGGAGAACGTGTGCATCCAGGCGACCAGCCCGATCACGTTGTCGTTCGCGTTGGCGTCGAGGGCCGCACGCCGGATCGACTCGGAGTCCTTGAGCACGGGCTTCCAGACAACCTTCACCGGCACGTCGGCGCTGGCACCGAGGGTGCGCGCGATCTCCCGGGACTGGTCGGCCACCTGGCGCAGGGTCTCTTCGCCGTAGAGGTTCTGGCTCCCGGTGAGGAACCAGACCTCATATGCGTCCAGGGTGGTGGAGAGAGTCGGCATTAGCGGATGGCTCCTTGCGGCGCTTGGCCGTAGACGTTCTGATAGCGGTTGAACAGCGAGTCGATGGCGGCCTGCGGGAGGGGGATCAGCTCGCCGGCCTGACGGGCGATGTGCACCGTTCGGGCGACGTCCTCAACCATCACGGCCGCCTTGACGGCGTCTTTGGCGTCCTTGCCGATCGTGAACGGGCCGTGGTTCTGCATCAGGACGGCCCGGGATCGGTGGCCGGTCAGAGTCGCGACGATGCCGCGGCCGATCGAGTCGTCCCCGATGATCGCGAACGGGCCCACCGGGATGTCCCCGCCGAACTCGTCGGCCATCGCCGTGATCACGCACGGGATCGACTCGCCGCGGGCGGCCCAGGCGGTGGCGTAGGTGGAGTGCGTGTGCACGACGCCGCCGACATCCGCCATGTTCCGGTAGACGTAGGCGTGCGCGGCCGTGTCGCTGGAGGGCGACCGATCGGCGCCGGGAGTGCCGGGGATCACGTCCCCGTCGAGGTCGCAGAGGATCATGTTCTCCGGCGCGAGATCGGCGTAGTCGACGCCGCTCGGCTTGATCACGAAGAGGTCGGCGCCCGGAACGCGGCCGGAGACGTTGCCGCCGGTGGAGACGACCAGGCCGTAACGCGTGAGCTCGGAGTGCAGGCGGGCGACGTCGGCACGCACGCGGGCGACGGCCACTTCGATCTGCGGCCCGTAGGTGCTCATGCGGATGCCTCCGCCGGGCCGGCGGCTGCGCGCTTGAGCGCCTTCAGCCGGTGCATGACGCTGTTCGTGCCGCGGCCGAAGTAGTCGTGCAGCAGGGAGTACTCGGCGAACAGCGTGTCGTAGGCCGCTGCGGACTCTGCGTTCGGGGTGTAGACGTTCTTGTTCAGCTTGCCCATCGCGTGTCCGGCGGCGCGCACATCCGGATAGGCGCCGGCCGCGGCGGCCGCGTGGATCGCCGAACCGAGCGCGGGGCCCTGGTCGCTGGCGATGGTCGAGATCGGCAGGCGCAGGATGTCGCTGTAGGTCTGCATGAGGAACGCGTTCTTGAGCAGCCCGCCGGCGACGATGAACTCGGTCACCGGCACTCCGCTGGTGTTGAAGGTCTCCACGATCACGCGGGTGCCGAACGCGGTGGC
>DASROV010000119.1:0-2634 GCA_035646755.1 Trueperaceae bacterium
ACGGGCGGGCGCTGCTGCGTCAGCTGATGCAAGACCACCTGGACCTGCGTGCGGTGCGCGAGCAGCGGCTGTACGCGGTACGCGACGCCGAACAGGTGACCCACGCCTGTGTGGAGGCCGACCACCAGCGGCACCTGGCCACGGTCTTCGGCGACGTGCAGGTGGCCCGGCTGGCCTACCGCGCCCGTGGGGCGCAGAACCTGTATCCGGGCGATGCGGTGCTCAACCTGCCGCCCGAACGGCATTCGCACGGGCTACGCCGCCTGGCCGCGGTGGAGGCGGCCCGCGGTTCCTACGACGACAGCGTCGAGGCGATCACCCGCGCCAGCGGGCAACAGCTCGGCAAACGCCAGGTCGAGCAACTCGCGCAGCGGGCCGCGGTCGACTTCGACGCCTTCTACGCCACCCGGCAGCCCCCGGCCGGGTCCAGCAGCGATGTGCTGGTGCTGTCTTGCGACGGCAAGGGCGTGGTGATGCGCCCCGGCGCACTACGCCCGCCCACCGCCGCCAAAGCGGCGGCCGCGACCTCGAAGCTGGCCAGCCGGCTGTCTCGCGGTGAGAAACGCAACCGTAAACGGATGGCCGAGTTGGGTGCTGTCTACGACGCCACCCCGGCCGCGCGCAGCCCGGACGACATCATGGCCGCAGGCGGGCAACAGCACACCGAGCGCGCGCCCGGGCCGGTGATCGACAACAAGTGGTTGACCGCCAGCATCGTCACCGACGCAGCCGGTGTCGTCGCCCAGATCTTCGACGAAGCCGAGCGCCGCGACCCCGCCCATGCCCGCACCTGGGTCGCACTGGTCGACGGCAACAACCACCAGATCAACCGCATCACCGCCGAAGCACGCCAACGGGACGTGCCGGTCACCATCCTGATCGACTTCGTCCATGTGATCGAGTACTTGTGGAAAGCGGCCTGGTGCTTCCACGACGAAGGTGACCGTGCCGTCGAGGCGTGGGTCGCGAACAAGGCCCGCGCCGTCCTGGCCGGCAAGGCCACCCGCGTCGCGGGCGCGATCCGCCGCCAGGCGACCACCACCGCCGCGCTATCAGCCAACCGCCGTGTCGGCGCCGACGTCTGCGCCACGTACCTGACCAACAAGGCCCCGCACCTGGACTACCCCACCGCGCTGGCCAGCGGCTGGCCAATCGCCACCGGTGTCATCGAAGGAGCCTGCCGACATATCGTCGCCGACCGGCTCGATATCACCGGCGCCCGCTGGGGACTGGCCGGCGCCGAAGCCATCCTCAAACTCCGCGCCCTACGCAGCAACGGCGACTTCGACGAATACTTCAGGTTCCACCTCGCGCAAGAACGACGCCGGAACCATGAGACTCGCCACGCCGACGCCGCGATTCCGGCCGCTGCCTGACGTCCCTCCAGAAGA
This sequence comes from Trueperaceae bacterium, assembly GCA_035646755.1. GTDB lineage: Bacteria > Deinococcota > Deinococci > Deinococcales > Trueperaceae > DASRWD01. The sequence continues at coordinate 1,392 of DASROV010000119.1, forward strand.
GCCGCACCCGATTCTTATCGGCCGCCAAGCTCGGATGCGCGATCATCGCTGCCTTCGAGGTGCTCGTCGACCGTGGTCGATGTGGTTGATGCTAGTGCTGCGCGACCTGCTGTTCGGTTGCTCATCGGCCGGGGGGTGTTTGGCGACCTCGCTCGCGGCGTAAAGACGCACCTCGGAAAGCGCCCATCGCGGCCGGAACGGAAGCTCAGGCCAGCCGCACAGACAACTGTCCGTTGGCGCCGAGCTTGGAGACCACTTGGTCGCTCCGCGACTCCAGGAACTCTCGAAACGTGGTGAACCCGAGCGACTTCTCCTTGAAGGCCGGATCCATCCGCTGCATCTGGCTCTTGACCCCCGCGGCGTAGACCCAGTCGTCATCGCTTTTCTGCAGGCCGACCCGGATCGCACGCACGAGCAGTGCCGTCGCCGCGTCTGCTGCGGGGACGGCGGAGCCAGAGGTCTTTGCCGGAGTCTTCTTAGTGACAGCCTTCTTGGCGGGCGCCTTCGTCGATACGCGCTTGGTCGCCGGCCGCGGTGTGACCCCTGGCAGTTGGGCGTAGTCGATGAACTCGTTGCAGGCCGACACCAACGCTCTGCTGGTCGACCCGGCGACGCCAATGCCGACCACGTAGCGACCGAGTTGCTTGCAACTCTGCGCAAGCGGGACGTAGTCGGAGTCTCCGGCGACAAGAACCACGTGCGAGATCTCGGGATGGCGCATGAGGTCCTCGACAGCGTCTACGGCGAGCCGGATGTCAGCACCGTTCTTGACGCCAGAAGCGGTGAACAACTGAACGAGGTGTAGCGCTCGCTCCATCAACTCGTCCTTGTATGCCGCATTCGCGGGGACCGACCAGTCAGCGTAGGCCCGGCTCAACGACACGCTGCCGAAGGAGGCGGCGTAGTCGATGATCGCCCCGATATCGACCTGGGCCGCGGCCAACTTCACGTCTATCGGGTCTGCGGAGTTCACGGAACGTCCACGCTTGCGCGGATCGTCCTTCCGCCACGCCTGCTTGCCGTGAATGTCGTCGTAACGGGAAATGACCACATTGTCGAAGTCGATGTAGACAGCAACCCGTTCGCTCATGGCGCGAGCCTAGGACCCGCTGGCGACAAGCCCCTCTCGACACCAGGCGCTCGAGGATGTCCAGGCCATAGCCTGGCGCGATGCGTCGACCGGTTTATAACGCGGACGCCCTCTCTGGGCGCGCGCTGAAGCGGCGGAAAGACGCGCCTCATC
>DASROV010000120.1:0-4303 GCA_035646755.1 Trueperaceae bacterium
CCAGGTCGGCCACCATCCACTCTGGCCGGTTCTCGCACAGCACGGCCACGCGCTCTCCCGGCTGCACGCCGCGCGCGACGAGTTCGGCCGCCAAGGCGTTGACGTTGGCGGCGTACTGGGCCCAGGTGATCTTCTCCCACAGCCCGAAGCGCTTGAAGCGGTGGGCCAGGGTCGTGTCGGCAGCTCGGCGGCGCAGAAGCTCCGGGAGGCTGCGCGCAGGCTCGGCGCTGCTGGTCATCTGCGCCGCATCTTAACGCGGGCCCCTCGCCATACTCGGGCCCCGTGTGGGGCCCTAGACCGCCACCGCGAATGGAGCGGTCTCAACGTCCGGTGCCGACGCGCTCAACTCGGCTAACAACTGGTCGACCCAGGCCACGATCCGCGCCTGCGTCAGCTCCGGCTCGTTGTCCTCGTCGACGGCCAGGCCAAGCAGCAGTTGATCGCGCATGGCGAGGGAGTCACTGAAGGTGTAGTCGTGAATCGCGATGGAGCCGATGAGTTTCGCTCCGGTACCGGCCAGCTCGTCGGCGATGATGCCCACGGCGTCGAGGTAGGTGTCGGGGTAGCCGAGCTGGTCGCCGGTGCCGAAGAGCGCGAGCATCTTGCCTGACAGGTCGAGCTGGGCGAGCTGCGGCAGCTTTACCGACATGTCAGACGGTAGCTGCCCCACGTTCCAGGTGCTCGAGCCGATCACGATGAGGTCGTACGCAGCAAGGTCAGCGGGGTCGAACCAGGTGATGTCACGTGACGCCACCGGGGCGCCAAGGCGAGCCGTAAGCTCGTCGGCGACTCTCTCGGCCACGATCTCGGTAGCGCCGAACATCGAGGCGTAGAGCACCACGGCTTTGCCGCCTAGGCGCCCTCCGAAGGTTCTCGTGTCCATCCGACCATGGTACGTCGAGCCTGGTGGAGGAGGCGTTGACCGAGGTCATGGTCTGGGGCGTTAGGCGGTCAAATAGCCGGCGCGGGGACTACTCTCATATCGTGGGGCGGCACCGCACGGGTACAAGAGGGGTGGGATGTCAGAACCGCAAATAGGCCGTCATCGGCTGATGAAGGACCTCAACCACAAGGCGGTCCTAGAACTGCTAGCGCGTCAAGGGTCGCTTTCACGCGTCGAGATCTCGGCTCGCTTGACCCTGAGCCAGGCATCGGTGTCGCGGATCATCGAGTCGTTGAGCGCCGCGCACCTGGTGCGAGAAGAGGGCACCGTCTCCTCGCGTCCCGGCCGACCCCAAGTCCTCATCGGACTGGACCCGTCCGCCGGCACCGTCGTAGCTGTCGACCTGCGCCCGTGGTCGTTGCGTATCTGGCTCGCTGACCTACTCGGCGAGTTGAAGGCCGAAGAGGAGTTCGAACCGGATCGCGACGCGTCGCCTGACCATCAGGCGGATCAACTCGTCACGCAGATACTCGACCTCTCGGTCGACTGCACGGGAGCTGGAGACCTTGTCGCGATCGCGATTGGAGTGGCCGCGGCGTGGGACGCTGGTAAGGGCCGCATCTACGCCGCCCGCAACCAAGGCTCGCTTGAAGGCGTTGACTTCGTGGCCTTGGTGAAGCGGAGCTGGGCGGAGCGACAGGTCGGCAACTGCGCCGGCCCCGCACAATTGGCGGCGGTACTGGTCGATAACGACGTCAACCTGGCCGCTTGCGCCGAGGCGGTCGCCGGCGCCGCGCTGGACAGCGACGACTTCTTCTACTTGAGTTTGGGTTCCGGCGTGGGAGGTGCCGCCATCGTGGCGGGCGAGCTGTATACCGGAGTGACGGGTTTCGCCGGCGAGGTGGGTTATCTGCCGCTGCGCGACCGCACCGGGCAACTTGTCGACCTCGAGGGCAGGATCTCGATTCTCGCTTTGGACGCTTCCTTGCGCAGAATCGGCAGCGCGGCCACGGCCTGCGACTTCGTGAGTCGCCCACCGAATGGCGACGACGAGGAGCGCTTGCTCGACGAGTTCGCGGAGGACGTCGCCATCGCGATCGCCGCCGTCGTCGCGACGTTCAACCCGAGTCTCGTGGTGCTTGCTGGAACTCTTGGACGCTGCTGCGGACCGGTACTGGGCCGTATTGACGCGCTCTTGGCGACCCTCTTGCCGATCCCTCCGAAGATCGTCATCTCGCAAGTGGGGCGTGACGCGGCCCTGATCGGCGGACTCTCCCTGGCCCTGGCGAGCGCCAGGACGTCGCTACTGCTGAACCGGTTGGGCGGTGCCGTGGCCAGGAGCGCCTGACGTAATCTGTGGTGCGTGCTAGTCACAACGCCTATAGCCAGTCAGATCATAAGGACGAGTCCCGCGCTGAACGCGAACCAGCCCACGCGGCCCGAACGGAGTGCCTGAACCAAATGTTGGTCAACGATGTCGCCGTTACTGGCAGCGTATTGAGCGATGCCACCGTTCGGGCGGCCCTCACGCGTGGGCTCGAGGGTCGTTTCGCGGGCCAGCGGGTGCTCGTGCTCATCCCCGATCACACCCGCAGCGTGCCGTTGCCGCTGTTGTTCGAGACCGTCGTCGAGGCGCTCGACGACGCGTCCGCCGTCGACTTCATGGTCGCGCTCGGCACCCACCCGCCGCTGACGGAGGAACGGCTGCTGCGGTTGGTGGGCATCACGGCCGAGCAGCGGACCGGTCGCTACGACCACGTCGGCATCGTCAACCACGGCTGGGCCGACCCCGGCACCTTGGTGAGCCTCGGCAAGCTGCCGCAGGCCCGTATCAAGGCGATCGCCGGTGAACGCTGGCACCCGACCCTCGGCGGTGACGTCGACGTGCTCATCAACCGCGCGGCGACCGAGTACGACCACGTGCTCATACTCGGTCCGACGTTCCCCCACGAGGTCGTCGGCTTCAGTGGCGGCGCGAAGTACCTGTTCCCCGGCATCAGCGGCAAGGACATGATCGACGTCACCCATTGGCTGGGAGCCCTGGCCGGGGTACGCGGCACCATCGGCATCAAGGACACACCGGTGAGGGCGATGATCCATGCCGCAGCGGAGCTGCTGGCGACGCCGGTCACCTTGGCAGCCGTGGTCGTCGAGGGTTCCGACCTGGCCGGGGTCTTCGTCGGGGACCACCTGTCGGCTTGGTCGGCTGCGGCCGACCTGTCGGCACAGCGGCACATCCGCTGGGTGGCCGAGCCGTTCACGCGGATCTTGTCGTGCGCGCCACCGATGTACGACGAGTTGTGGACCGCCGGCAAGGCCATGTACAAGCTCGAGCCGGCGCTGGCCGAAGGGGGCGAGCTCATCATCTACGCGCCCCACCTCCGCGAGGTGAGTCTCGTCCACGGCGAGCACATCGCCGAGGTCGGTTATCACGTGCTGCCGTACATCCTCGGTCAGTGGGAGCGCTTCGCGCATCTGCCGCTCGGCGTCCTCGCGCACTCCACGCACGTGCGCGGCGACGGCGCCTACGACGCCGCCAGCGGCACCGAGCTGCCGCGGGCGCAGGTCACCCTGGCGACACAGATCCCGCCCGAGGAGTGCGCGGCGCTTGGTCTCGGCTACCTCGATCCCGCCAGCATCGACATCGCCGAGTGGCGCGACCGGGAAGACGAAGGGGTGTTGTACGTGCCCAAGGCCGGTGAGACGCTCTACCGCGTGAGGGAGCGTGGCCGTGACCCAGCGTGACGCTCAGGCCCGCGGCGCCGTGAAGCGTTCCACGCCGGCACGACAAGGCGCCGACCGGCCAAGCTTGGCCGGTCCACCCGCCGCTGTGGTCATCATGGGGGTGTCCGGCTCAGGCAAGACCAGCGTCGGACGCTCGCTGGCGAGCACGCTCGGTTACGAATTCCTCGACGCCGACGACTTCCACTCGGAACACAACGTCGCCAAGATGGCAAGCGGGCAACCGTTGACGGACGGCGACCGTCAGCCGTGGCTCGCCGCCGTGCGCGACGCGATGGCCGCACGGCTCGAGCGCGGCGAAGGGGTGGTGATGGCCTGCAGTGCGCTGCGTGCCGGCTACCGCGACGTCCTCAGGCAAGCTGGCGACGGCGTGCGATTCGTCTACCTCAAGGCCGGCAGGGGCCTCATCGCCAAGCGGCTGGCGCGGCGCTCACGGCACTTCTTCGCGCCCTCACTGCTCGACTCGCAGTTCGCGACCTTGGAAGAGCCGGACCTCGAACGCGAATGCGATGTTCGGGTAGTCGACGCGACGGTGCCGCGCCGGCGCATGCCAACCGTGATAATCAAGGCCCTCAACCGGCCCAAGTGAGCGGCCCGGCCCCAGGACCAGACCAGCTAGCGTCGGTTGGCGACCCTGTCCTTGAGGCTCTTGCCGGCCTTGAACGCCGGGTACTGGCT
>DASROV010000121.1:0-5741 GCA_035646755.1 Trueperaceae bacterium
CAACATCACCACGCGTTTGATGCCGGCTGCGTGAAGGCCCTTGACCATCTCGGCGGCGTCCTCTCGCAGTTCGTCCGCGACCCCGATAACGCCGATTACGCGGCCGTTGAGCGCTACCAACATCGGCGTCTCGCCGGCCCGCGCGAGCCGTGACGCCTCTTGGCGGCCGTCTCTAGTCGCCCCTTCGGGCAGCCTCTCGAGTAACCGGGCATTGCCCACTAGCACTTCGTTGCCGTCGACGACGGCGCGTATCCCCTGACCCGGGATGGGCTCCGTGACCTCGGGAAGGCCCCGCGCCGATACCCCCTCGTCGGCGGCAGCCTCCAACACGGGCCTGGCCAGAGGGTGCTCGGACGCCGCCTCGGCTCGCGCCGCCCACGCCAGCACCTCGGCCTGCGAGTACTCCGATGCCAGCGCGACGACCCTGGCGACCTTAGGCCGGCCGCGTGTGAGGGTGCCCGTCTTGTCGAGGGCGACGGCGTCGATCCGGGCGGCCGTCTCCAGGTACTCGCCGCCCTTGACGAGCAGGCCGTCGCGGGCCGCGCGGCCGATGCCGGCCACGATCGAGACGGGGATCGAGATCACCAGCGCGCCTGGGCAACCGATGACGAGCAGTGTCAGCGCCAGCTCGACGTCGCGCGTGACCAGGCCCATCGCCGCCGCCAGCACGATGACCCCCGGCGTGTACCAGGCAGAGAACCTGTCCATGAAGCGCTGGGTGGGAGCCTTGGCGTCCTGCGCCTCTTCTACACGGTGGATGATCCTCGCGAGGGTGGTGTCAGCGCCAACTCCGGTCGCGACAACCTGCAGGAACCCGGACGTTAGGAAGGTTCCGGCGAATACCTTGTCGCCGCTAGTCTTATCCACCGGCAGCGACTCGCCCGTGATCGACGACTCTTCCAGGGCACCCGTGCCGCCGCTGATCTCCCCGTCGACCGGCACCTTGGCGCCGTTCTTGATGAGCACGGTTTCGCCGATCTTGACGGCGCCGGCCGGCACCTCTTGCTGCTCACCGGCGCGCAACACCACGGCAGTGTCGGGCGCGACCGCGACCAGCTCGGCGAGCGCGGAGCGCGTGCGGTCGAGGGTGGCCGCTTCGAGCGCGTGACCGACCGCGAACAGGAAGGTCACGGCGGCGGCCTCCCAGTACTCGCCGATGACGACGGCGCCGCCGGCGGCCACCGTTACCAGCAGGTCGATGCCGATGACCTTGACGCTGAGAGCCCGCCACGCCTTGAGCGCGACGGGCGCACCTGCCACGACGGCGGCGGCGAGCATTACCGCGTTCGCCAGCTGGCCCCGCTGCGTGGTCAAGCCGAGCAGCAGCGAGATCGCGATGAGTACTCCGGAAGCCGCCGGAACGGTCCACCGCCTGCCGAGGAGGTTCGTCATGATGTCAGCGCTGCTCGGTCGGCGCCTAGAATGCGGAGGCCTTGGCCCTGTAGCCGGCCTTCTCGACGGTCGCGACCAGGTCTTCGACCTTCGTCTTGTCAGCGTCGTGGTCGATCTCGATGCGGCCCGAGGCGAAGTGCACGGTCACAGACGCGACGCCAGGGACGCGGGCGACCTGCTTCTCGATCTTCGCCACGCACGACGGACAGGAGAAACCCTCCGCGCGCAACGTAGTGCGGGTGGTGGGACTGGCGGTGGTGCGGGTGATAGTGACGGGATCACTCACTGCATGCTCCTTCAGGCAGCGCCCTCCCCCTTCAATTACCCCCCAGGGGGGGAGGGGTGCCATGAGTGAACATAACACCGTCAACCGCGCACGACTTTGACTTAGGTCATGGTGCTCGTAGCCGTGATAGCGAGACCGGCTGGCCGGCTAGGCGAGTTTGGTTACCGGTAGTCTTCGGTGCTCAGGCCAGGACCGCGTCGTCAATGAGCATCGCGAACGTGACGTCCTGGACCCGCGTCGCGGCGGCCAGCAGACCAGTCGGCGAGAACACGCGCTCCGACTCCGAGCGGCCTGCAAGACCCCTGTCGCTCGCGGGCGCGCCCTTACCGAGGGCGTTCACCGGCATCGCCGTGGCGAGGTGGCTTACCGCCTCGACCGCGAAGTCCAAGAGGAATCTAGTAGTCCGCATGGGAAGTCCACACTGGCCCATCCCGTGTCACGGCATTCTTACAACCGACTCGTCGCCGTGCCGACTCGTTTGGCCGCCAGTGACGCGCAGCCGACTTTGAGATGCGCGCATCGAGCCCACCAGCTACATCGGCGGCTCTCATGTTCGGGCCTATCCTGTACTTAAGAAGACGTCGAAATTTTAGGCGCTTCAGGGTTCCGGCCCCTCGACGCCGGCGCTTGCGGAAGGGAAGATTTGCGATGCTTATGACCCTCGGGATCATCCTGCTGGTGCTGTGGTTGCTAGGCCTGCTCACCAACGTCGTGCTTGGCGGCTTCATCCACGCGCTACTCGTTATCGGCATCATCCTCGTGCTCGTAAGGCTGTTCACCGGGCGCAAGCCGGTACCGTAACCCGGCATCACGGTCCTCGCTCTGGCGACGGACCGTCAGACCATCGAGTCTTCCTCCCTTAAAGGTTCGCGTCGGGCCACGCCAGGTCGACGCGAACCGGTCTGTGGTCCGAGACGCCGTCCCACGGCCCTATGCGTGCCTCGGTCGCCACGATCTCGCTGGAATGGAACACGTAATCGATGCGCAACAGCCAGTCCGGCACGCTGAAGTCGAGCGGCGTGGGGCTGAAGGGCCCACCCGGGAACGTGGTCCCGAAGCCGAAACCGGCCTCGGTCCAGGAGTCGGTGAGGCCGCTCGCGACGGTTTCGTAAGCGGTGCTGCGCGAGGTCGTGTTGAAATCACCTGCCGCGATCACCGGGCCGGCGTCCTCTTGGCGGGAGAACTCTATGATCGCGTTGGAGACGCGCTCGCGTTGCCGAATCGAGTTGGTGATCTCGGTCGGCCAGTCGGGCAACGTGCGCGGTATCGAGAGGTTGTGCACGTTGATGAGCGTGGTGTCGCCCCAGTCGAGGTGCAACGTCGTCACCTGCGGGTTGCGAACCCCGGTGGAGCCTACGCGTTGGCTGACTGGCGACACCGGTACCCGGCTGAACACACCGAGGCCGCCCCAACCGTCGCGCAGCACGAGGTCCTGATAGGGGAACTGGTCTCCCAGCCGCACCCGTAACGCCTCGGCCATCTCGGGAGCGAGTTCTTGCAAGGCGATCACGTCGGCACCGGACGCCAGCAGCGCCTCGGCGATGCCGTCGGCGTCTTCGTTCCAGGCGTGAAGGTTGTAGCTGAGCAGCGTCAGCGACGGCGCGGCTGCGTCAACCGTCGGCGCCTTGATGCTGGGCGGCACGAACAGCTGGCCGAAAAGCATGACGAACACCACCGTCGGCACCAAGGCCGCGACGAGCAGTGCCCAACGGCGATTGATTAGCGCCAGGACGAACACGAGCGGCACCGGGAGGAACAGGAACGGGGCGACGCTGTTGATGACGAACATCCACCAGTACGAGTCGCCTAGCGACAGGTAGGCCGGGTACCAGGCGATCGCCGGGAGCAACAGGAGGTACCCGATGGCCACCGCGAGGAAGCTGAGCAGCTCGACCACGAACGGGCGCCGCCCGCGCACGCCGACGCCGAGCGCACGCCGCTCCCCCTCGTCGACGGGGGAAAGGTCTTGACCACCGGCGCGCGTAACCATCGACAGAGGGTACATCGGTTGTCTAATGGCTCCATGTGTGCGGCCCCCGGGTGAGTGGCTCGATCGTGGGCGCTCGATCGTGGGCGCTTGATGGTGGGCGCACGATGGTGGGCGCACGATGGTGGCAGATTCGAGAAGGCGCTCTCAAAGTTGTAATCGGAACGATTCCGACTTAGAATTCTGTCATGATCGAACCCGCCAAGCGTACGGCCCAGGCGCCGGTGCCCCAAGACGCAACCCCGTCCCAGCGGCTGGTTAACGACCTGGCCCGTGACAAGGTCAAGTTGCGCCGGGAGATCGCGCTCACCGCGCTTACCGGCCTGGGGCTCGTCGTTGGCCTGGTGGCGGGCTGGGGCTCAGACCCGCTGCCCGCCCTCGCCTGGCTCGGCTACGCGTTGGCCTACCTCGCCGGCGGAGTGCCCGCCGGTTTCGCTTCGCTGAAGAAGCTCTTCACCCGCGGCCGGCTCTCGATCTCGTTCCTCATGGTGTTGGCGGCCGCGGCCGCGGCCCTGGTCGGCGAGGTGCGCGACGGCGCCATCCTGCTGTTCCTCTACAGTCTGGCCGAGACGCTCGAGGGCTACGCGATGGGCAACACCAAGCGCGCCGTGGCGTCGTTGATGAAGCTGCGCCCCGAGACCGCCAACGTCCAGGGGGATGGCGGGGTGAAAGTCGTGCCGGTCGAGCAGGTGAGCGTTGGTCAGCGCATCGTCGTCAAGCCGGGGGAGAGGATCCCGCTTGACGGCACGTTGCTCGCGGGCTCGGGCGACGTGGACCAGTCGCCGATAACCGGAGAGTCGGTGCCGGTGGACAAGGCTCCCGGCGACGAGGTGTTCGCCGGCAGCGTGAACGGCTACAGCAGCCTCACCGTCGAGGTCACCAAGGACGCTTCGAGCTCGACGCTCGCCCGCATGATCCACCTGGTGACGGTGGCGCAGGCGCAGCGCTCGCCGAGCCAGCGCTTCAGCGACTGGTTCGGGCAGCGCTACACCTTCATCGTGTTGATCGGCGCTGTCGCCGCACTCGGCGCGTTCTTCCTCTTCGGGTTGACGTCCGACGAGGCGTTCTACAAGGCCGCGACGCTGCTGGTCGTGGCCAGTCCCTGCGCGATCGTCATCAGCGTGCCGGCGGCAGTGCTGTCGGCCTTGGCGCGGGCCGCCCGGTTCGGCGTGCTGTTCAAGGGCGGTGGCGCCATCGAGGAGTTCGGCGCCATCACCACCATGGCCCTCGACAAGACTGGCACCCTTACCGAAGCCAAGATGCGCGTGGTCGACGTGCGGCCGTTCGGCACCTCGGAGCCCGAACTGCTCGCGCTGGCCGCCGCGATCGAGAGCGCGTCCGAGCACCCAGTCGCGCTCGCGATCCGCGTGAAGGCGCAGGAGGCCGGCGTCGCCCCGAGCACCGTGAGTGATATGAAGGCGGTCCCCGGCAAGGGCGTGACGGCGCTGCTCGACGGTTACACCTACTGGGCCGGTAACGCCAAGTTGGCCGACGAGCTGGGCGTGCCGCTCGGCCCCGAGGTAAGCCAAGCGGTCGAGCGACTCGAGGCCAGTGGCCGCACGACGGTCCTCGTTGGGCGGGCCCCGGCTGGGTTCGTATCCGAGGCCGAAGCAACGACGTCCTTCTCGGGTTCGCTGTCGCCAACTGCGACCGCCGGCTCCGTGCTCGGTGTGATCGCCGTCGCCGACACGGTGCGGCCTAGCGCCGCCGACGCACTGAAGCGGTTGCGGGCAGGCGGCGTTGGCCGCATAGCGATGCTCACTGGTGACAACGCGGTGGTCGCACGGGCGGTGGCCGACGAGCTCGGCATCGACAGCGAAGACGTCCATGCGGGCCTTTTGCCGGCCGACAAGGTCGCCTTGGTCGAGCGCTACCGTCGGCAGGGCACGGTCGCCTTCGTCGGTGACGGCGTCAACGACGCTGCCGCGCTCGCGACCGCCTCGGTCGGGGTGGCCATGGGCGCGGCCGGGACAGACGTCGCGCTCGAGGCCGCCGACGTCGCCTTGCTCTCGGACGAGCTCGACCGGCTCCCGCAAGCGCACGCGTTGGCACGCCGCACGAACGTCGTCATCCGCC
>DASROV010000122.1:0-2045 GCA_035646755.1 Trueperaceae bacterium
CTTGGCCGCTGCGCCGGCGCCGAGCCAGCAGCCGGCGGCACCTGACTTCCTTGCCGCCGCGGCCGAGCTCTACGCCTGGAACTGCGCGGTCTGCCACGGCGAGACGGGTGGCGGGCTCGAGGAGGCCAAGCTGGCCTTCCCCCCCGACCACCGCGACTGCACCCGCTGCCACCGACCGAGCAACCGGGTGGTCCAACCGCTCGACCAGCCGTTCATCGGCAACGACATGTTCTCGATAGGTGAGCCCCCGGCGCTGCACGCCGGTGACTCAGGTGAGGCGCTCGCCGCGGTAGCCGAACCAGCCGCGCTACACGCCTACATCGCGGCGACGATGCCGCGCTACGACCCTGGCCGTTTGAGCGACGAGGAGTACTGGGCGCTAACGGCGCTGCTGCTGCACATGAACGACCGTGAGGCCGAGGCCGCCGCCGTCGCCACTGGCGCAGCCCGCTGAGCGAAGGCTCTGGCCAAGGCGACCGCTTGCGCTCACTCGCTGCGCGGGTCGAGCACGTCCCTGAACGCGTCGCCGAGCAGGTTCCAGCCGAGCACGAACAGCACGATGATGATGCCGGGCCAGAAGGAGACGTACCAGTACGCGAACGGCTGGCCGGGCGGCCCCAGGATCCAGTCGCGGGCGAACGAGATCATCTGCCCCCAGTCGGCGTAGCCGACGTCGGCGCCGAGGCCGAGGAACGACAGCGCGGCCGCGGTGAGCACTATCGAGCCGATATCGAGGCTGGCGACGATGATAAGCGGCCCGATGGCGTTAGGCAGCACGTGCCTGAAGATCACGCCGAGCGGCCCACGACCGAGCGCGCGTGCGCTGGTCACGTAATCCTCCTCCTTGACGCGCAACACCTCGCCGCGCATCAGCCTGGCGTATGAGGGCCAAGCCACCACCGCGATCGCGAACATGATGTTGGCTATCGAGTTGCCAAGAACCATCACCACGACCATGGCGACCACCAGGCCGGGGAGCGAGATCACGACGTCGGTGAAGCGCATAAGAACGTTGTCGAGGACGCCGCCGATGTAGCCGGACAGGCTGCCGACGATGAGCCCAACGACGAGGCTGATGCCCACCACCAGAAGGCCGATCTTGAAAGCCGTGCGGGTGCCCCAGATGAGGCCGTAGTAGATGTCGTAGCCGCCGCTGGTCGTGCCGAGTAGCGTCTCCGACGTCTCGGCGGTGCGCGGCACGTTGCTGAAGCCCACGCGGGGAATCGTGAAGCAGCTCTCGGGCGGGGCGAACATAGCCTGCCAGAAGACCGCCTTGGTCGGGTCCTTGTAGTCGTACTGGGTGGCTGCGCTGAGGCCGAGGTCTCTTAGGCAGTTCCTGCCGACGTCGGTGATCACCGGCGCGAAGATCGCCACGAGCACGAAGGCCAGCACCACGAGCAGACCTACTATCGCCAGCGGGTTGCGCCTGAACCTCCTGACCGCCTTGCCTTCCGTCCAGCCACTGCTGACAGCCTGGGTTGGCTCCCCGGCATCGAGCTCGTGCGGGGCGAGGGTATCGTCGGCCATGCTACTCGTACCTGATCCGGGGGTCGACGACCCCGTAGAGTACGTCTACGAGCAGGTTGGCGAGCACCACCATGAGCGCCGTGAACAGCGCGAAGCCCATCACAGCCGCGTAGTCGAGGTTGATCGCCGCCGCCGCCGCCCACTGCCCAAGGCCGGGGAAGTTGAAGATGGTCTCGGTGATGACGACGCCGTTAATCAATCCCACCAGCGTGAACCCTGAGAGCGTTATCACCGGGATCAAGGCGTTGCGACGCGCGTGCTTGTGTGACACGACGCGTTCGGGCAGGCCCTTCGACCTCGCCGTTCTCACGTAGTCCTTGCCGAGCGCGTCGAGCAGCGACGAGCGCATCACGCGCATTATCTGTGCGCTCTGGACCACCGCCAGCGTGATCACCGGCAGCACCAGGTGCTTGAGGGCGTCGACGAAGATGTCGAAGCGACCGTTGAGCAGTGCGTCGACGGTCAACATCTTGGTGTAGTGCTGGAAGTTCGAGCGGCCAGCGATCTCGACCAAATAC
>DASROV010000123.1:0-2771 GCA_035646755.1 Trueperaceae bacterium
GTTGGCCGCCTGGGCGGGCCGTGAGGGCAGTCCGTTCTCAAGCGCGCTGCGGCAGGTCGAGACCGTCCTGCCCGGCACGCCGGCGGTGAAGCGCGTCAATGACTTCGTCGCGCTCATGGACGACCTCGCCAGGCAGGCCGAGGAGCTGCCCGCCAACACCTTCCTGGCCGCGGTCCTCGACCAGGCCGGCTACCTCGAAGCCCTCAAGCGCGAAGCCACGCACGAGGCCGAGGGCCGCATGGAGAACCTCGAGGAACTGCTTAACGCGGTCACCGAATGGCAGGACGAGAACCAGGGCGGCATCGCCGACTTCCTCGACGAGGCCGCGCTCATGGCCAGCGTCGACGACCGCGCCGTCAAGGCCGTCAACGGTGAGGAGTTCGACGACGCCGTCACGCTGATGACGCTGCACAACGCCAAGGGCTTGGAGTTCGAGATCGTCTTCCTCGTTGGCCTCGAGGAGAACCTGCTGCCGCACCGCAACACCACAAGCAGCCTTCAGGAGCTCGAGGAGGAACGCCGCCTGCTCTACGTCGGGGTTACCCGTGCGCAGGAGGAGCTCTACCTCGTGCACGCCGAGTCGCGCTTGACATTCGGGCGCACCGAGCCCACCCGCCCCAGTCGCTTCCTCGACGACGTGCCGCGCGACCTCCTGCAGGAGACGGACGTCTTCGGTCAGCACGTCGAGGACTCCCGCCACCTTTCGAAGTTCGCGCGCAACGTCTGGCAGCCGCCCGTGCCAGCGGCCGCCTCGGCGCACGGGAACGGCGTGGCCGAACCCGGTTTCCGGGGCGGCGAGCGCGTCAAGCACCCCAAGTTCGGTGCCGGCACCGTGGTCGGCCTAAGCGGCGAAGGAGCCCGCACCGAGATCACCGTGGTGTTCGAGACGGCCGGCGCCAAACGGCTGTTGTTGAAGTACGCCAGCCTCTCGAAAGCCTGATCTAAGCCACTCGCCGGCGATGGTATAGTTCCGCGAATCGGGAGCGACGGACCTGGAACAGCGGCTGCGAAAGCTGGTGTTTGAGTGCCGGAGGAGGAGCCTAAAGGGTGAACGCCAAAGCGATAGTGGTCACGTCCGGCAAGGGCGGGGTCGGCAAGACCACGACGACAGCGAACGTCGGTGCGGCGCTGGCTCGTCTCGGAGAGAAGGTCTGCGTCATCGACACCGACGTCGGCCTGCGTAACCTCGACGTCGTCATGGGCCTTGAGGGCCGGGTCGTCTACGACCTCATCGACGTCTTCGAGGGTCGCTGCAAACTCCGCCAGGCGGTGATCAGGGACAAGCGTGTCGAGAGCCTCCACCTGCTTGCCGCCTCCCAGACGCGCGACAAGAGTGCCTTGTCCGAATCACGCATGAAGGAGACGGTACGCGCCCTGCTCGAGGACGAAGGTTTCGAGCGGGTATTGATCGACAGCCCCGCCGGCATCGAGTCGGGCTTCCAGACCGCTGCCAGCGCCGCCGACGGCGCCGTCGTCGTCGTCAACCCCGAGGTCTCGAGTGTGCGCGACGCCGACCGGATCATCGGCCTACTCGAGGCCCGCGAGATCGGCGACGTGAGGCTCATCATCAACCGCCTGCGGCCCGCCATGGTCAAGCGCGGTGACATGCTCGAGGTCGAAGACGTGCTCGAGATCCTCGGCGTGAAGCTCATCGGCATCGTTCCTGAGGACGAGCGCATCCTGATCTCCACCAACATCGGCAGCCCGGCGTCGCTAGACGACAACACCAAGCTGGGAGCCGGCACCGCCTTCCGCGATATCGCCCGCCGCCTGCTCGGTGAGGACGTGCCGTACCCCAGTTACGAACCGCAGGGCGGGTTCCTCTCCGGGCTCAGGCGCCTGTTCGGGGGTACCTGATGTTCGGTCTCTTCGGTAGGCGCAAGAGCAAGGACAAGCTCAAGGAGCGCCTCAAGCTCGTCCTCTCCTACGACCGCGCCAGGCTCTCGCCAGGGAGCGTCGAGGAGCTCAAGCGCGAGCTGCTCACGGTGATCAAGAAGTATTTCCCGGCTGAAGAGGACAACGAGTTCGACGTCAAGGTCGAGCAGCAGGGCGATCGCATGGTGCTGGTGGCCAACCTACCGGTAAAAGCCTCCTAGAGCGCCCGCTGAGCCGTTGCAAACGCGTCGCGGACGCGGTTTTCCGTGACCCGCGAGGTCCTGAACGCGGGCGTCCTCATGCTAAAGTCGTTACCGCATGAGCTCACGACAGTACCTGATAGCCGACCCTGACGAGGGCCAACGGCAGCTGCTCGACGTCTTGCTCGCCGACGGCAACAGTGTGCTCGTCGCCGTGGAGACCGCTCGACAGGCCCTGGAGTTCCTGCGCTCGAACACGCCTAGCCTGGTGGTGCTTGCCCAGGAGTTGCCGGACATGACAGGCACAGCGGTCTGCAAGCGCTTGAAGGCCGTCCAGCGCCTGGCGTTCGTGCCGGTGATCGTCACAACCGAGCCGCCCGAGGGCCCTGGCATCTCGATCGACTTACGTCAGGAAGCGGAGCAGGCTGGCGTCGACCTTCTGGTGCCGAAGCCGCTTGGCGACAAGGCGCTCAAGGAGCGCTCGAGGCGGCTGATGCAGGAGGCCGACGCCGCCAACAAAGGGCCGCGGCGCAGCTCGCTTAGCCGACAACAAGGCACGACGGCGGTCATCGAGGCGACGCTCAAAGAGCTTGACGAGAGCTCGCACGCCGAGGCGCGGGTGTCGAAAAGCACGGCGAAGGCCGGCGCCGACGCGCTCGCGAGTGAGTTAGCGAAGCTTCGTGACGAGAACGTCAA
>DASROV010000124.1:0-6945 GCA_035646755.1 Trueperaceae bacterium
TCTTGGCGGCACGCTCGTTGATGCGTAGGCCCGTGGGGACCGAGCCGGTGAAGTTGATGAAACGCGTGCGCGGGTGATCTACCAGCGCGTCGCCGAGCACGGTGTCCTCACCGGTGAGGAGGTTGATGACGCCGGCAGGGAAGCCGGCCTCCTCGACGCACTCCATGAACTTAGCGGCGATTATCGGCGTGTTGGGTGACGGTTTGACGATCACGGTGTTGCCGACCACCACGGGCGCCACGGTCGTGCCGACGAGGATCGCGAGCAGGAAGTTCCAGGGCGGGATTACAACGCCCGCGCCCATAGCCTGGTAGGTGCTGGTATTCTCTTCGCCGGGCACGTGGTAGGTCTCGGCCGGGCCGGCGAGTTTCAGCGACTCGCGAGCGTAGTACTCGGCGAAGTCGATGGCCTCGGCGACGTCGGCGATGGCCTCGAGGTAGTTCTTCGACGCCTCGAAGACCTCCCAGGCGGCCAGCTCCTCGCGGCGACGGCGCATTACGGCGGCGAGCTTCACCAGGTAGCGCGCGCGCACGGCCATGGGCAACTGCGACCACGACTCGAAGGCCTCGTAGGCGGCGTCGAAAGCCTTCTCGATGTGCTTCTCGGTGCCTTTGGAGGCGAGGCCGACGACGCGGTCGCGGGAGCATGGGTCGCTCGACACCAGGTGGTCGTCGGTGACGATCTTCTCGCCGCCGATTATCAGCGGGTACTCGGCGCCCAGCTGCCCCTTGACGCTCTCCAGTGTCCGCCTGAAGCGCGCTTCGACCTCCTTGTCACCGAAATCGGCGAACGGTTCGTTCACGTAAGGTTCGAACAGGTCCACGTCACTTGCTCCCGTCTGGCGGCCGCCTCTGCGCGCGCCACTTGCCAGCGACTCAGCCGAACAGCCCGCGCAGCACGAACATGAGGTTCGCCGGCCGCTCGGCGAGGCGCCTGCTGTAGTAGCCGTACCAGTCATCCCCGAACGGCACGTAGACCCGCAACGGTTCAGCGGCGGCCGTAAGTCGGTCCTGCAGGCCCGGGCTCACCCCGTACAGCATCTGCACGCCGTAGCGCTCGTCCGTGAAGCCGGCTCCGCTTATGAACGCTAACAGGCGCTCGAGAAGCCTCTTGTCATGCGTGGCGATGGCGACGTACGCGCCCGCCTCAAGACCCCGTTTGACCAGTCGCTCGAAGGCGGCGTCGACGTCGGCCTTCGACTGGAGCGCAATCTCGGCGGGCTCCTTGTACGCGCCCTTGACGATGCGAAGCGACGGCGCGGGGGAGAGCGCAAGCAGCCGCTCGAGGTCGGCCGGCGTGCGGTGGAGGTAGCTCTGCAGCACGGTGCCGACATGCTCATGTCCATCCGCCCTCAGGCGCGTGAGCAGCTCGAGCGTGCCGTCGACCTGCGGCGAGTTCTCCATGTCGAGGCACAGCCTGCCGCCCACCTCGGCAAGCCGCCGCGCGATGCCGCTCGCTAGCTCGAGCGCCAACTGCGGAGCGACGCCTAGGCCGATCTGCGTGGGCTTGACGCTGAAGTACGGCTCGACGTCCGCCTCGCGCACCACCTCGATCGAGGCCAGGATCCGCTCGCTGGTGACGCGGGCGGCCGCCTCCGTGGTCACGAACTCCCCCAACACGTCGAGGATCACGCGCTTGCCCGCCGCCTGGATCGCCTGCAGCTTGGGTACGGCCTCGGTCACGTCGCGACCGGCGACGAAGCGGCCGACGCCGAGGCGCCAGCCGTTGCGTTCGAGGAACCTTTTCACCCATGGGGCGTCGGCGGTGGCCAGGACACTGCGCCGATAGAGGGAGTCGATATCTAACATCGTTCCTGGCCAGCATACCGCCCGCCAGATCGACTCGGCCGGCTCGGTATCGCGCCATCAACACACGCCTGCCAGGACGTAGTAAGACTTCCGACAGCCAGTATGCCAGGCCGCTGCTAGCCTGTTCCTGACGCGCATGGCGGGTCTCGGAACATTAATTGAGGTTCCGCTTCAGCTGCTTATGGACGGCGTCGAGGAAACCGTATGCCGAGTGGGAATAAGCGTTCGATCGGCACTCTTGAGGATGCTTCGTGAATCTTTACTTCGTACGCCATGGAGAGACGGACTGGGGCCTCGTAGAGTCGCGCGGAGCGCGCGGCTGGGCCAAGGACTTCGCGCCATTGACGCCGCTTGGCCGGTTGCAGATCGACACCATCGCCAAGGACTACCGCCTCTCGGAGGCGGAGGCCATCTTATGCAGCACGTTCACCCGTGCACTGGAGTCCGGTGCACTATTGAGCCGGGCGCTTAACAAGCCGCTGTTCGTCGAGCACGACCTGCACGAATGGCTACCGCAGAAGGACCCGCTAGCCGACTACGACCACAAGATGTTGGCCGAGGCCAAGAAGACGCTAAGCGGGGCGGTGCCCATGGGCCATTCGGCGCCTTGGGAGAGCCTCGAGGAGGTGCGCAGCCGGGTGCTGGAGGTGCTAAGGCGCTACCGCCGCTTCAACACCCTGGTGGTGGTCACCCACGGGGTCGTCATCGGCAGCCTGGTGGGCGTCGAGCGCCTTGTCGATCACGCCGAGATCGTGCCGTTCTCCCTCGACCTCGACCGCGAGCAGGAGCGCAGCCAAGCCCGCGTCGGCGGGCTCTGAGAACCTGAACCGGCAGCGGGTCAAGCAACGTCCCCGCGCCTTGGCGCCCCGGGCACCGCTCGGGGCCGTGAACCGTTAGAGTCTTGGCTCATGGCAATGCCCGTAGCGCTACCTACCGACACCGTCCGCACCGGTAAGGTCGTCGACCTCACGCCCCTGGTGCGCGGCGACCTGCCGGCGCTCAACGAGATCGCCTTCGCCAACGCCGATGAGTACCGCCTCACATCGACACCGACGAACGAGGCAGAGTCGGAAGCCTACTTCGCGCCGGTCTTGGCCGCGCGGGCGGCCGGCACCGCCCACCCCGTCGCCGTGCGCGACAAGAGCGGCGTGGTGCTCGGCACGTCACGCCTTAGCCAGTACAGCCTCGAGCACAGTCGCTGCGAGCTCGGCTTCTCCTGGTACCACCCGCGCGTGTTCCGCACCGCCGTTAACACCGAGACGAAATTGCTGCTGTTGGTGTTCGCTTTCGAGTCGCTGCTCGTCAACCGCGTCCAGCTTCAGACCGACACCCGCAACCTGCGTTCCCAGCGTGCGATAACGGCGCTCGGCGCGACGTTCGAGGGCGTTCTACGGCGTCACATGGTCGTCAAAGGCGGCTACGTGCGCGACACGATGATCTACGCCATCACCGACGTTACTTGGCCCACGGTGAAGGCCGGCCTGCTGGCGCGGTTGGCCGACAAGTTGGCGGCGGGAGGCGGTGCTACCCGATCCCGGGCTACCTGATCCCGTGCAGGATCTCCTCCAACCCCTCGGGGTCGGTGATGAACACTTCTTTCGGCCGCGTCTCGATCACGCCTTCGCCCTCGAGCGCCTTCAGTGCCCTGGTAACCGTCTCACGTGAGGTGCCGGCCAGGTTGGCCAGCTCCTGGTGCGTGAGGCGCACCAGCGCGCGGCTGCTTTCAAGGTCGATGACGCCGCCGCGGTAGAGCCGCAGCAACACGTACGCAACGCGCCCCTGGGCGTCCTGGTAGGAGAGGATCTGCGACTCGTCGTCCATGCCGCGCAGGCGCGCCGCCAGCGTGGAGGTGAGGTTGAGGCTGACGGCTGGGTAGTCGGAGATGAGGCGCTTGAAGTCGTCGTTGAACAGCAGGTAGGCATCGACAACGTTGAGTGTGACCGCAGTGGCACTGCGCGACGTCTGCCCGAGCAACGCCATCTCGCCGAAGAACTCGGGCGACTGCAAGATGGCCAGTGTCTTCTCGTGACCACCGAGGTCGACCTTGGAGAGCTTCACCAGGCCGCCGGCGATGATGTAGAGCGCCTCGCCCTTGTCGCCTTCCTGGAAGACCGTGGTGCCGGCTTCGTAGACGCGCTTGCGAACCGCCGACGTCGCGATCTCGAGCGCTCGCTCCGGGGCTGCGTGGAACAGCGGTACCTTAGCCAGGAAGCCCTTTAGGTCGGCCTCGCTCTCTTGCCGTGTCACTATTACGACCTCCGTGGCGGTGACCGCCACAAATTGGGATCAAGACGCTATCGTCGTGCCCCGTATACTACCCGAGTGGGCCGTGTACTGGCATGTGACTCGCTTTTCCGCCGGTATCACACGGTCGGCGCCAGCGTCGAGGTGCTGCGCGGCGTCGATCTGAGGGTCACGAGCGGCGAGGTGGCGGTCATCCTCGGCCCCAGCGGTTCGGGGAAGAGCACGCTTCTTCACCTGCTCGCCGGGCTCGACCGGCCCGATGCCGGTGAGATCTGGTGGGACGACTTCCCCGTCCACGAACACAGACCCGCCGAACTTGCTACTCGCCGGGCTCGTACCGTCGGCCTGGTGTTCCAGAACCATTACCTGCTCGACGACCTCACCGTGCTCGAGAACGTGCTGCTTCCTCTGCGCATAGTGGGCGAGAGCGACGAGGCGCGTGGCCGCGCGTTGCTCGAGCGTGTCGGGCTCACCAGCCGGGCTGACTTCCTCCCCGAGCGCATCTCGGGCGGCGAGAAGCAGCGTGCCGCGGTGGCCAGGGCGATGGTAATGGCCCCACCGTTCCTTATCGCCGACGAGCCGACCGGCTCGCTCGACCACGCCCGCGCCGTCGAGGTGTTCGGCCTGCTGCTGGCCTTGGCCAGCGAACAGAACACGGCCGTGGTGGTCGTCACGCACGACGAGACCCTGCTGGCCGTCGCACGGGCCAGCGGCGTCGGCACCCGCGTGCTGCGCTTGGAGGACGGACTCCTCGCCACAGACGACGTTCACGGCCGGCAAGAGCAGAGCCCCAGCCTCACTTTCTGAGCCGTTTCACGCCGGGCGCACTGTGATACTCTTCACGCGTTACAACCAAAGGAACCCACTTCG
Organism: Trueperaceae bacterium; assembly: GCA_035646755.1. GTDB lineage: Bacteria > Deinococcota > Deinococci > Deinococcales > Trueperaceae > DASRWD01. The sequence continues at coordinate 4,923 of DASROV010000124.1, forward strand.
TCGCTCTGGAAAGGCGAAGGGGTTCACCTACGCACTTGGAGGTGCCATGAAGAAGCTGTTACTCGCTCTAGCCGCTCTACTCGTGGTGGGCGTGGCAAGCGCGCAGACGCTCGTATACGGCGTCAGCGGCTTCCCGTCCTCACTCGACGCGGTCGACTCACAAGACGGCAACTCGCTCGTCGTCAGCGGTCAGATAACCGAACGGCTCGTCGACTTCGAGCCGGGCGGTACCAACCTCGTCCCGGGCCTCGCCACCGAGTGGTCGGCCAACGAAGACGCCACCGTCTGGAACTTCGTCCTGCGTGAAGGCGTTAGCTTCCACGACGGCACCCCGTTCAACGCCGAAGCCGTGAAGTTCAACATCGAGCGCTGGAACGACCCCAACCACCCCAACAGCGGCCGCGCCGAAGGCAAGACCTTCGTGCCGTGGGGTTGGGTCTTCGGCGGGCCTCTCGGTGAGGGCAACCTCATCGAAGAAGTAACCGTCGTGAACGATTACGAGGTTCAGTTCACGCTTACCCAGCCGGCTCCGTTCCTGCCGGCGCTGTGGGCCGCGATCTACTTCCAGTTCTCGAGCCCCGCCGCCATCCAGGAAGCCGGCGTGGCCTACGGCACGCCGGGCGTCGGCGCTGTCGGCACTGGCCCCTTCAAGTTCGTCGAGTGGATCGAAGGCGAACGCGTCGTCCTCGCGCGCAACGACGACTACTGGAACGGTCCTGCTCAGGTCGAAGAGGTAGTGTTCCGCGGCATCACCGAGCCGACCGCCCGCCTCGCCGAAATCCAGGCAGGCACCATCGACATCGCGGTGCTCCTCTCGGCCGATGATCTCCAGACGGTGGAGAGCGACCCGAATTTGAAGGCCGCCATCCCCGAGACCGAGCTCAACGTCGGCTATATCGCCATGCACCAGGACAACGAGCCGCTCGGCAACCTCCTGGTCCGTCAGGCCGTCGCCCACGCCATCGACCGCGACGCTATCATCGAAGCGTTCTACGCCGGACTCGGCAAGACCGCGACCTCGTTCATCCCGTCGACGATGTTCGGCCAGGGTGACGGTTGGCCGTACGACTACGACCCCGAGCGCGCCCGCGAACTGCTTGCCGAAGCCGGTTACGCCGACGGCTTCTCGACCGAGTTCTGGTACATGCCGGTAAGCCGCCCGTACTTCCCGACGCCGCAACCAATCGCCGAGACCATCGCGACCTACCTCGCCGACGTCGGCATCGAGGTCGAGCTGATGACCGAGGACTGGACCACCTACCTGGCGGACTACACGACAGGCAAGTTCCCGATCTACATGCTCGGCTGGAACGCCGACTACGCCGACCCCGACAACTTCCTGCTCACCTTCTTCGGACCGTCGGCTCCCGACAAACTCGGTTGGGAGAGCCCCGAGACCCAGGATCTGCTGCAACAGGCCCGTCAGGTTGCTGACCAGGACGTGCGCGCGCAGCTCTACGATCAGGTGCACGCCAACGTCGCGGCCGAGGTCGCGTCGATCCCCTTCGCCAACAACCGCACGCTCAACGCGCTCCGCGCGAACATCGACGGTTGGGTAGCGAGCCCGCTCGGCTACTCGTCTGTCAGCCTCCACTCGGTAACGAAGTCCGAGTAACGGCTTAGAGCTTGGGTCGGGCGCCTGCCTTCAAGGGGGGCGCCCGACCGACCCCTATTTGCGAGTTCGTTCGTCTATCACGCGCAGAGCTGGGCCGGCCGCAGGCTTGACGGCCGAGCTGACGGCCAGTAACGGGAGCGTCGTTTGAGCGCCTTTCTTATCCGCCGCGTCCTCGGGCTGGTGCCCGTGCTGATCGGCGTGACGCTGCTTATCTTCTTCCTCACCCGCGTCATCCCCGGCGACCCCGCCACCGCGATGCTCGGGCAACGGGCCGCGCCCAACCTGGTCGAGCGCCTGCGCACCGACCTCGGCCTCGACCGGCCGTTGTTCCTCAACTTCGAGGCCATGGCCGAGAGCGGCGACGTGCGCGATCTTTTCGACAGTCAGTACTTCTCGTACATGGGCGGC
>DASROV010000125.1:0-2207 GCA_035646755.1 Trueperaceae bacterium
GATAACGAGCGCTTCGTTTTGGAAACGACGGCACCAGGGCGAAATACGAGGTCGATAAGGCGGGTCTTTCCCAGCCTCTCAACCCGCAACTCCACGCTGCTCCCCTCCGCCGCGGCGAGGAACGCGATGGCGTAGAGGCCCGAAGGCCTCGGCGTCTTGCCGTCGATGGCTACCACGAGGTCACCGGGACGCAGGCCACAGGCCTGAGCCGATCCCCCGTCGTCCACGCGCGCCACTACGAGTCCGCCGCCGGTCTGCAGCCACCATGCCCAGCCCTGGGCTGGTCCGCGGCTTGCCGTTCCACACGGCGCCCACACGCCCGATGGCGAATTCGTGGCTGACGTTGGTGTGTGGTTTGTCGGCCGCCGTCGCCATCGCCCCAAGCGAGGCCCAGGGCGGCCCGTCGACAGGAAGGCGGCTGGCCAACCACAGAGCGTCGCGCTCCACGTCGTCCCCGAAGCCGGCAGGAAGCTCCGTGCCGCCACCCTCGATGGCTCCGAGCGCCGCACGCCCGACCACCAGCGGGTCGCTCGGCAGCAGCGTGTCGCGTATCAACGACCGGTACACCAACGCCGTCAGATCGGCGTTGCTCAACGAGTTGTCCGACATGGCGGGAGGATAGCACCGCATCAGAACCCGGGCCCGAGCCGCAGGTATTAGCGCTTCCCGTACTCCAACAGAACGCGTCGTGCTCAGTGGCGGCAGGGCCGAGTCACGGCAGGGTCACGCTCAACTCACGCGCCGAGTCCTATGTTCCGGTGGCAACACGACCGGACGGCATCACGCCGGCGGCCGGAAGGACGTGAAGATGCGACAGACGGTCAACAAGATGACGGTCAACACAACGACGGTCAACACAACGAAGGCGAGCCAAGCGCGGCGTCGCTCGATGTTGCCGGTGGTGGCGCTCGTGGTCGGCCTCGCCGTCACGGTGGTGGGGTTGGCGCAGGGCGGCGCAACGCCGATGAACCCGGCCGACGTGCAATGGGGTCCGGCCCCCGGCTTCATGCCGGCAGGCGCCGAGATAGCGGTGCTCGACGGCGACCCGGCAGCCGCCGCGCAGCTAACGCTGCGGCTGAGGTTCCCAGCCGGGTACGAGTTCCCAGCGCATTGGCACCCAACCCAGGAGAACGTCACGGTCATCTCCGGCACCTTCTACGCCGGCATGGGGGACACCCTCGACAAGGCCAGCGGCATCGCCCTGGAGCCGGGCGGCTACGTCGCGCTTCCCGCCGAGATGAACCACTTCGCCTGGACCGAGGAGGAGACCGTCGTCCAGGTCGATATGATCGGCCCGTTCGAGATCACCTACGTCAACGCCGAGGACGACCCCCGCAATCAGTAAAGGCCGCCTGAGGACCCGCTCAGTGCCGATGCCCAAGTGCCCCGCCCGAGTTCGGGCGAGGCACTTATCTGGGGCACGGCCCAAGCGAAGTCTCCTTCGCCGGTCCGGCGAAACGCGTTGCCGACCGGCACCTACAATGGGCTGTGTCGACCTTCGTTCGCTTGCTTGGCCGACCGAGCATCCAGCGCGGCAACGACGAACTCGAGCCCCGCGCGGGCAAGACGTCTTCCCTGCTCTTCTACCTCGCCTACCGACGCGGTTGGGTCGCGCGCGATGCGGTGTTGGACCTGCTGTACGCGGAGACGGACGAGCCCCGCGCGCGCCAGAACCTGCGCACGCTGCTCACCAAGATCCGCCGTTTCCCCGGCGCAAGGGACGTGGAGATCGAGCCGGGCAGGGTGCGCTGGGCGGTGAGCACGGACCTCGTCGCGTTCGAAGAGGCGTTGGCGGACGGGCGCCTGCCGCTAGCGCTGGAGTTGTACCGCGGCCCACTGCTGGAGGGGTTCGCGCCGGCGCCGTCCGGGTCATTCGAGGCCTGGCTGGAGCTCGAACGGCTGGGACTCGAGCAGCGCTGGCACGACGCGGCACTTGAGCTAGCCGCCGAGCTAGACGCCCAGGGCCGCCACCGGGACGCGGCGACCGTGCTCGCGCGCGCCCTGGCCGCCGAGCCGCTTGACGAGTCCGCGCTGCGCCTGCAGCTCCGTGCCCTCGCCAGTACCGGAGACCGCACCGCCGCGCTGGCGGCGTATGAGGCGTTCGCAGAGCGGCTGGCGGACGAGCTGCGGATGGAGCCAGAAGCCGCCACGCTGCGCCTAGCCGACCGATTGCGGGGTGGCGACGTAGACGATCTCCCCGACGATCC
>DASROV010000126.1:0-2493 GCA_035646755.1 Trueperaceae bacterium
CCTAGTATCAAGTCATGAGCGAAACACAGGTGAATCGATCAGAAGCAAGCACGACGCCGCCACGGGTGTCGCCGACCGCAGACCCAACGAAGTCCACTACAGTTACCAGCAGCCAGCCCTGGCAGCATAAGAGAAACCACCAACTCCGCTGTCCGAAATCACCGCAGCAGCCCAACCGCTCGGAGGCGCCGTCGCCTTCACACTCACCTGAGATGCGTGGCTCCTAGACTCGCGCTTCTCCCGCCCCGTGCACATGATCTCCCATGCCGCTCAAGGTATTCAGCGCGATGGTCGAGTGAGCCAAAGCACCGCCAGACCGCATCTCTGCGGCGATCCAGATGGCCTCCATCACTTGTTCCTCGGTGGCTCCCTTGAGGATGGCCTTGCGCGTGTGTCCCTTGATGCAATAGGGGCACTGCGTGATGTGAGCGGCGGCGACGGCAATCAGCTGCTTTGTCACCTCGTCGAGTGCTCCCGCGGCGAAGACGGCCGCACTGAACTCATCCCACGCGCCGTGGATACCCGGGGCCAATTCACGGCGCCGAGCGACCAGTTCCGGTGTGGCAGCCGGATACATGGGTGGGGCGTTCGTGTCTTTTCGGGGTGATGCCGCCGCGCTCGGACCGGTCATGACGCATCACCGCTCGCCCGCGCGACCTGCCGGGAGGCCGGGTCGTAATGGCCCACCTCGGCACGGAAACCGACCGCCAATCTATTCCACCCGTTAATCGCGATGATGGCGAGCGTCAGCGCCACGATCTCTTCTTCACTGAAGGCCTCCGCCACCTTGTCAAACACCTCGTTCGGCGCACCCGAACTCGGTAACAATGTCAGCGTCTCGCACCACGCCAGCGCGGCACGCTCGCGCGCGGTGAAGCACGGCGCCTCCTCCCACGCGGCGACCAGGTGCATCCGGTCATCGAGCTCGCCGAGGGAGCGCGCGTCCTTCGTATGCATCTCGAGGCAGTGCGCGCAGCCGTTCAATTGGGAAGCGCGAATCTTGACGATCTCAAGCAGAAGCGGCTCAAGGTCGCTCGAATGGACCGCCTTCTCTAGCCCCAGCATCGCTCGAAGCGCTGCGGGGAAGGTGTGTTGATAATCAATTCGCATGGTGGTTCCTCATCTCTCCTGGCCGCTTCGCGAAGCGGCCAATGGTGTATCTGGACGATCGGAGGTGACGGCGGGGCCCGCATCGGCCAGCGATGCGAGAGCAGCTCTCGCCACTCCCACCGCGTCCGTCCCAAAGTACTCTCGAAAGGCCTCGCGAGTATCCGAGAACCCACTGCCATCCGTGCCCAGAGCCGTGAACGGGGCCACCCACAAATCGGGCGAGCTGGTCGGGCACCGCCGTTTCGCGTTGTGGCGAGCCGATAAAGCCCCGACACGATCGCGGCGGGTTCGCAGGTGGTCAAGCCCCGTCGAACCCTTGGGCAATGGCAAGTAAGGCGGCAGCCCATCGGCAAGTTCCGCATCGCTCATGGGCACCGCGAGAATACCCCTGAAGATGCACATCTGATCGGGTGTCATCTTCTTCATTTGGTGTGTCGCATTGCGGCCCCCGAAGTTCGGACCCAACGCGTAACCCTTTACCGCCTGCGCGAGCACAACGGCGGGCGAACCCCGATGCACGACGGCGTCAGCGTAGGCCGCTGGCACGCTCACTAACACAAGTGAAACCCGTGACAATTCATGCACCCACGCGATGGCGTGCCACACCCTCAAAGGTCCCTGCGGAGGCACCCACGCGAGGGCCCGCAGATACTAGGGTGGTGAGGTCAACGAGGACCTTCACACTTGCAGTCGACCCAATGCACGAAAGGGAAGCGTCATGACCACGCAAGCACCCGTAGTTCAAAGGCGCGACGCGCAACGTACTAGCGTCGGCCTAAAAGCCGTCATGGCGGTCACAGGTACGTTCTTCGTACTGTTTGTGCTCGCGCACATGTACGGCAACCTCAAGGCGTTCTCCGGACAAGAGGCGTACGACGGCTATGCAGAGCACTTGCGCGTTTTGGGTGAGCCGATTTTGCCGTACGGCGGGTTCCTTTGGCTCCTGCGCGCCGCACTCATCGTGGCGGTTGCGGCCCATGTCTGGGCCGCCGCAACGCTCTGGCGCCGGGTCAACCACGCAAGAAGCACTCGCTACGTGAAGTTCCGTCCGGTGCAGGCGACCTGGTCGTCACGCACGATGCGGTGGGGAGGGATCACGATCCTGCTCTTCGTGATCTTCCACTTGCTGCAGTTCACCACCATGACGATCGAGGTCGGCGGCAGTTTCGATAGCCCGTACCAACGTCTGGTCGCGGCGTTCTCGATCTGGTACATCGTGGCGATCTACACGCTCGCGCTCGTCGCCCTAGGCATGCACGTGCGCCACGGGCTCTGGAGCGCCGTGCAGACGCTCGGCTGGTCGACGCATGCGCGCGAACGCGCGCTCAAACGGACGGCCTGGGCCATCGCGGCCGCGCTCGTGGTCGGCTACCTCCTCCCGCC
>DASROV010000127.1:0-5098 GCA_035646755.1 Trueperaceae bacterium
TGAACACCGCCTTGGCCGATTCGCGGGTCTTGATGCCGCCGCGCTTGAGCGGCAGGTCGGAGACCAGCAGCAGCGCGCCGACGGGCACCTTGCTGGCGAAGCCGACCGAGAACAGCGTGGCCGTCTCCATGTCGATGGCCAACGCCCGCTCGTCGTAGAGGATCTGCTTGAAGCCCTCGTTGAACTCCCAGAAGCGTGTGTCGGTGCTGTGTACCACGCCGGTGCGGTAGTCAAGCCCGCGCTCGATGACTATCTGCGAGACGAACTTCTGGACCTTGAACGTCGGCAGCGCGGGAACCTGCGGCGGCATGAAGTGCCGCGAGGCGCCTTCGTCGCGGATCGCCGCCGTCGGCAGGATGAAGTCGCCGATCTCGAGGGAGCGGTGCAGGGCCCCGCACATGCCGAGGAACAGCGTCGCCTTGGGCTCGGCGGTGGCGAGCACCTCGATGATCAGCGCCGCCACGGGGGAGCCGACCGAGAAGTTGATGATCGACACGTCGAGCGACTCGCTGTGGCGCGCGGTCATGGCCGACCCCTTGGTCGTCACCACGTCGTCGGCCATGGTCGTGAAGCGCTCGGAGTAGTACTCGAAGTTGGTGAGCAAGATCTGCTTGCGCATGCCCTCGGGCGGCGTGCCGGTGTAGCGCTCGAGGATCTGCCGGCCGATCTCCCACTTCTCGGGGTTGTTGTAGATGAGGTTGCGGTTGATGGGCCTGGCGACGTCGTGCGAGCCGTGCTGCAGGCCGTCCTCGTCCTGCAGGTGCACCCTGTCGGCAGGCTGCGCGCCCGCGGCGACCGGCACTTCGCCCGCCGGTGCCTCGGCCTGGCGGCCGTACGCGCCGCTCTCGGCGCGGTCTTTGTCACGTCCTTCACTGTCCATGCGCCATCCTAACCACCGCACTGTGAGCACAAACGCGACGAGGCTGAACACGATGACGCTGAAGAAGTAGAGTCTTGCGATGCGAGCGCGGCGTGAGTTCACGGCACGACCTGGCGGCGCCCTCGAGGATGCGGCGGCGGGCGCCGCCCTGAGACCGATTAACGCCTTCCGCTCGGGTGACACTCGGCGAGGTGATCCGCAGTTGGGCGCCCTTGGCGGCCAGTTGGCTAGTGATGGGGCTCGAGCTGCCGGTGGTGAGCGCCGTGATGGCCCGCCTCGCCGACCCCGAGATCAACCTGGCGGCCTACGGCGGTGTGACCATGCCGCTGGCGTTGCTCATCGAAGCGCCGATCATGATGCTGCTTTCGGCCAGCACGGCGCTCGGGCGCGACCTCGCCTCCTACCGCTTCATGCACCGCTTCATGATGATCGCCGGGGCGGCGCTGACGGCGGTCCACGCCGCGTTCGCGTTCACGCCGCTCTTCGACCTGGTCATGGTGCCGCTACTCGGTCCGCCCGAGGTCGTCGTCGAGCCCGCGAGGCTCGGCCTCCAGGTGACGCTGCCGTGGACCTGGGCGATAGCCTACCGCCGCTTCCATCAGGGCCTGCTCATCCGCTTCGGGCGCTCGATCCACGTCAGCATCGGGACCGTGGTGCGGCTGCTGGTGATGACCGCCACGGTCGTTACCGCCGCGCTGGCCGGGGCGCCAGGCATCATGGCGGCCGGCTTGGCGATCTCCTCCGGCGTGCTCGCGGAGGCCGTGTACGCCGGGCTGACGGCCCGCCGGGTGGTAAACGGTCCGCTGGCGGACGCGCCGGCGGTCACGCCAGCGCTCTCTTGGCCCGCCTTCCGGGCGTTCTACGTCCCACTGGCGGTCACGTCGTTGGTCTCTCTGCTCATGCAACCGCTTGGCAGCGCCGCCATCAGCCGCATGCCCGCCGCCCTGCCGTCGTTGGCGGTGTGGCCGGTGGTCGGTGGGCTGCTGTTCATGCTCCGCTCGCTAGGCTTCGCGTTCAACGAGGTGGTCGTGGCCATGCTGGAGCGCCCAGGCGCTTTCACCAAGCTGCTGCGCTTCGCGCTGTTGCTGAGCGTCGCGGTTACTGGCGCCACCGTCTTGCTGGCGTTCACGCCGCTGTCGCGTCTGTGGTTCGGCGTCGTCTCCGGGCTCGAGCCCGACCTCATGAGGCTGGCGACCGTCGGCTTCGCGTTCGCGCTGTTGTGGCCGGCCCTCGACGTGCTCCGCAACCTGTTCACCGGCGTCATCGTGCACGGCAGGAAGACGGGCTCGATCACCGAGTCGATGTTCGTGTTCATCGTCGTGAGCACCGTGTTGCTGGGCTTGGGCACCTGGCTGCAGTCGTTCCCCGCGCTGCCGTACGCGATGGTCTCGTTCGTGGTCGGCACGGCCGCCCAGGTCGCCTGGCTGTGGTGGCGGAGCCGACCTCAGCTCGCGGAGCTACGCGAGGCGGCGCAGCTGGACGCAGCGGTTGACGAGGCCTCGGCCTAGGCTCACCGCGCGAACCACAGGACGCGCTCGTCGAGGCCGGCGGGCACCTGATCGGAGTCGTTCCGTGGCTCCGCGGCCGGGTCCCCCGCCAGCTCGCGTGCCTCGGCCAGGTAGGCGGCGTAATCGTCAGCACGCGGCCGGTTCGAGCGCTCCACGGGCCGCCAGTCGTCGGCTTCGAAGCTCTGCGAGGGCGCTTCCTGCACCTCGCTTACGTGGCGCCAGGCCCCGCTGTGCCAGTCGAACTGGTACTGCGGCAGGAACTTGTGGCCGTTCCCGGCGATGAACTCGATGGCGTCGAGGAGGTAGTCGCGCTCGGCGTCGTCAATGAGGTAGTGGAAGCTGACGCGGGCCCAACCGGGCTTGACGCCTTCGTAGCCGGCCTCGACCGCGTGCAGGAAGCAGCTTGACGTCTCCTCGTCGATGCCGAGCAGGTCGTGTCCGTACGGTCCCGCGCAGGAGCAGCCCGCGCGCGCCTGCACGCCGAACAGGTCGGAAAGCAAGCGCACCACGAACTTGGCGTGCAACGGCTTGCCGCCCGCCTCAACGAGGAACGAGATGACGGCCAGGCGCGGCGCGTTCAGGTTGCCGAGCACGCGTACCCCGGTCGTGGCGGCGAGGCGCTCAAACGCGTGCGTGATCAGCTCGTGCTCGCGGCGGGCGATGAAGCCGTGACTCACTCGCTCCTTGACCCTGAACGCCATGGCCGCGCGGACCTTCTGGACGATGGCGGGCGTGCCGGCGTCCTCCCTCAGCTCGATGTCGTCGTAGTAGCGGTGCTGGGTGTGGCTGACGTAGCTGACCGTGCCGCCGCCCGCGGTCGTCGGGCGGACCCGCTGGTAGAGCGACTGATGGAGCAGCAGCAGCCCCGGTGAGCCCGGCCCGCCGAGGAACTTGTGCGGGCTGAGCACGACCGCGTCGAGCCAGTCCTTGACGCCCTCGTTGGAGGGGCCAACGTCAATGTCGACGTAAGGCGCGCTGGCGGCGTAGTCGAACACCGCCACGGCGTCGTGGGCGTGGAGCAGGCTGGCGACCGCCCGCACGTCGGTGAGTAGGCCGGTGACGTTGCTGGCGGCCGAGAAGGAACCGAGCTTGCGGCGTGAGGCGAAGCGCGCGTCGCCGAGCAGCGCCTCGAGAGCGGCCAGGTCGATGAGCCCGTCGCCGTCGAGTGGCACGGTTATCACCTCGGCCAGCGACTCCCGCCATGACAGCTCGTTGGAATGGTGCTCGTACGGGCCCACTAACACCACGAGGCGCTCGGCCGGAGCGAGCGACCGCAGGAGGCCGTCGCGCAGCTCCTCGGGGACGCTGACACCGAGGATCTCCTGCAGCCTCTTGAGGGCCCCCGTCGCGCCGGTGCCGGGGAACAGCAGCTTGTAGCTCTCGTCAGCGCCGAGGCAACGCTTGATGTACGCCGCGGCGTCGTGCGCTAGCCGCGTGGTGATGGCGCCGGTGGCGCTGTCTTCGGTGTGGGTGTTGGCGTAGAGCGGCAGCACCGCGGCCCGCAACGAGTCCTCGACCGAGGCCAAGGACCGGCCCGAGGCGATGTGGTCGGCGTAGGTGACCCGGCGTGAGCCGAACGGGGTAGCTATGCAGGCACCCTCGCCGATGACGTCGTCACGGAGTCGAGCCAGCTCGCGCTCGCTATCGCTCATTGGCGCCTCCTCCTTCGCTCGACTACAGGCTACACGGGCGAGGGCGATGGGCACGCTGATTCGGCGTGGAGAGCAGTAAGAAGAGGTTCTACCGCGAGCGCTTAGCCGACCTAGAGATGTGCAGGTGGACCCACGAGGTCTAATGCGATTCGCAATCCCTCGTCGACAGCGTCGACCGCTTGTTCAGATAGTCGGCCCACTTGTTCCACGAACTTGCCCCGGTCGAGTGTGGTCACTTGATGACAGAGAGCCACCGAGTCTGTCCGAAGCCCACCGTCGCCTGCTTTCAATGCAACGGCTGTCGGTCCCCGTCGCGCCTGCCTAACGGAAGTGCTTACCGGCACGACGATGACGCTTCGCCAAGTGCCAACTTCGTTGAAACCGTCGTGAGAAACGACGATCGCCGGACGTCTTCCCCGTTGTTCGCTTCCGGAGCGGGGCTCCAGCTCAACCCAAAAGACGTCGCCGCGCTTCATTCGTCCAGGACCCGCCAGGCCTCGACGGCTGCTACCTCAAGGGCTTGGTCGAGGTCCTCCGCGCTCCCTGCTGCCGCGTGAGCGTACTCGCGAATCTCATCCCTGACCTGTTCACGTCTCGAGCGAGCGACCCACTCCGCAATCGCCTCTCGCGCCAGCGTCGTGGCCGGCGTGCCTAGCCGTCGCGCCTGCTCGCGAAGGCCCTCATGGACCTCGGCGGGCAGCGGTACGTGGATGTTCCTTCGAGGAGCATCGGCCATCGTGTCACCTCCATGTGTCAGCAGTTTATGACACAAGCCGTGACGACATGTGTGCTGTTGACAATGGACAACGTGGGAGTCGGCTTTCACCAAAGCTCCCAGCCCACCCCCTCTCGGGAACACGACGTACAGTTGGAACGCATGAAGCACCCGATCACCAGCCACCTACGCGACCGAGTCCTGATCCTCGACGGGGCGATGGGCACCATGATCCAGCGCGAAGAGCTTTCGGAGGCGGACTTCCGCGGCGAACGGTTCCGTGACCACCCGCGTGACCTCAAGGGCGCCAACGACCTGCTCGTGCTCACCAGACCGTCACTCG
>DASROV010000128.1:0-2084 GCA_035646755.1 Trueperaceae bacterium
GTGATGCTCTCCGAGTCTCAGGAGCGCATGGTGCTGACGGCCACGCCCGGCAAGGAGGCGGAGTTGATCGCGCTGTTCGAGCGCTGGGGCCTCGACGTCGCCGAGATCGGCAGCGTCGCCGAGCACGGGCTCTTGAGGATCATCGAGCGCGGTGAGGTGCTCGGCGAGCTACCGGTCGCTGCGCTCAACGAACCGCCGACCTACGTCAGAACAGGCGTGGAGGCGGCGGCCATCCGCGCCGCGCGCCTCCGGGAGATCGGGGAGCTGCCGGAGCCGGGCGACCTTGGCCGGGTGCTGCTCGAGCTGCTGGCCGCGCCGGCGATCGCTGACAAGCGCGCTGTATACCAGCAGTACGACCACCAGGTGATGACCAACACGGTAGTGCTACCTGGCCGCGCCGATGCGGCGGTAATGAGGGTGAAGGGCAGCACGCTGGGGATCGCGGCCACCGTCGACTGCAACTCCCGCTACGTCTACCTGCAGCCGAGGCTCGGCGCCGCTCACGCGGTCGCCGAGGCGGCACGCAACCTCAGCTGCGTGGGCGCTCGGCCGCTCGGGGTGACTGACAACCTCAACTTCGGCAACCCTACCGACTTGTCGGTCTACTACCAGCTGGAGAGCGCCGTGGACGGGATCCGTGACGCCTGCCTGGCTCTCGGCACACCGGTAACGGGCGGCAACGTAAGCCTCTACAACCAGTTCAGGACACACGGTGCCGATGGCGCTTACGCCGGCGCCGAGGCGGTGCATCCGACTCCCACCATCGGCATGGTCGGCGTGCTTGACGACGTAAGCCGCCACGCGACGAGCGATCTCAAGGCCGAAGGGGAGGTCCTGCTCCTGCTCGGGGCCGGCCGACCGACGCTGGGCGCGAGCGAATACCTCTACCGCGTACACGGGCTCGAAGCGGGCGCGCCGCCCGAGCTCGACCTCGCGGCGGAGGCGGCCCTTCACGAGGCCGTGAGGACGCTTGTGGCGACCGGATCGTGCGACACGGCCCACGACGTCTCGACCGGCGGGCTGGCGGTCTGCCTTGCCGAGATGGCCATCGCCGGCGCCGTGGGGGCGCGCGTCGTCGTTCCGCTTGGGAGGTCACGCCGCACCGATAGGGCGCCGGCGTTGGCCGAGGCGCTGTTCGGCGAGTCGGCCGGCAGGGTCGTGGTGGCCGTCGACGAGGACCGCCTCAACGCTGTTTTGGACTTGTGCGCCGACCTCGGCGTGCTGTGCCAGGCAATCGGCGACGTCGGCGGCGACCGCCTGGTCGTCGCTGTCGGGCCGGCTTCGCACGCCGGACCTGACGGCGCCGCGGTCGCTGTCGGGACTGGCGCCACGCCGCTTGCTCCGGTGCTCGACCTCGACCTGGCTTCGCTCGCTGAGGCCTACCAAAGTACCTTCGCCGAGGCGTTAGGCTAAGGCATGTCGACCAGCGACAAGCCGCATGAAGAATGCGGTGTCTTCGGCATCCACCTCCCCACTGCGACGGCGTCCGGGGCCCACCCCGAGGGCACGCAAGGCCACGACGAGGCGACCGACGTCGCCACGCTGTGCCAGCTCGGCATCTTCGCCCTGCAGCACAGAGGGCAGGAGTCGTGCGGGATCTGCGTCGCCTCCGACGACGAGATCCGCATCGAGAAGGATATGGGCCTCGTCACGCAGGTCTTCACCGAGGAGCGGCTCGAGAAGCTGCGCATACCCGGCGCCCGCATCGGCATCGCCCACACTCGCTACTCGACCACCGGCTCGAGTCTGCTTTTCAACGCCCAACCTCTCACCGTGCGCTCCAACAAAGGCTTGCTCGCCCTCGCGCACAACGGCAACTTCACCAACGCCCGCGAGCTGCGCAACGGCATGCTCGCTGAAGGCGCGGTGTTCCAGACGACCAACGACAGTGAGGTGATGATCAACCTCATCGCCCGCTACTCGCATCTCGACCTGCGGCAGGCGACGGCGAGGGCCATGCGCGAGCTCGAGGGCGGCTTCTCGGTAGTGATCATGGATCGCCGCAGTGTCATCGCCTTGCGCGACGGCAACGGCGTGAGGCCGCTCGTCGTCGGCTCGCTCGACGGCGGCTGGGTGTTCGCGTC
>DASROV010000129.1:0-4026 GCA_035646755.1 Trueperaceae bacterium
GCGCAGGACGCGCCGGTGCTGGCCCGCCTCGATGCCGCGGGGGCGGTGTTCCTCGGACGCACTAACATGACCGAACTGGCCTACTCCGGCGTCGGCATCAACCCGCACTTCGGCACGCCGCCGTGCGCGTTCGACGAGGCACGCGTGCCCGGCGGCTCGTCGTCCGGTTCGGGCGTGGCGGTCGCGTTGCGGCTGGCCGCCGCCGCTGTCGGTTCCGACACCGGCGGCAGCGTGCGCATCCCGGCGGCGGTGAACGGCATCGTGGGTCTCAAGACCACCGATGGCGCGCTGCCGACCGAAGGCACCGTGCCACTGTCGCTCACGCTCGACACGATCGGGCCGATGGCCCGCAGCAGCGAGGACGCCTGGACGTTGCTCAACGCGATGTTGCTGCGCAACCACCGCGTCCTAAGCGAGCTCGGCGGACCGCTAACGGTGCTGGCGCCGACGACGCTGCTTACCGAAGACCTGGAGCCGGAGGTCGCGGAAGCCTTTCGCCACGCACTCGAGATCCTAGTCAGCCTCGGCCACGAGGTAAGGAGTCAGGAGTTGCCCATGCTGGCCGAGGCTCCTGCCCTCTACCGCGACTTCGGCAGCTTCGCCAGCTACGAGGCCTGGGCGCTTTACGAGCAGGAGCTCAGCGAGAGAAAGGCCGAATTCGATCCCCGGGTTACCAGCCGCATCGAGGAGCACGCCGAGCGGCCGGCCAAGGATTACATCCGCCTGCACCTGCGGCGCAACGAGCTGCGGCAGAAGTTCTGGGCGGAACTAGCCGGCGTCGACGTGATCGTGGCGCCGACCCTGCCGATACTGCCGCCCCGTATCGACGACCTGCGAGAGGACGCCGCGTACTTCCGGGCCAACGGCATGCTGCTGCGCAACACCGCCCCGTTCAACGTCCTTGGGAGTCCCGCGGTGTCGGTCCCCGTGCCAGGTTGGCGCTCGGCGGGCGGGCTGTCTGTCGGTCTGATGATCGTCGCCAGGCCGGGTGAAGAGGAGCTGACGCTGTCGCTCGCCCGGGAGGTCGAACGCTTCGCCTAGGCGGGGTCGGCGACGAAGAGGTAGAGCACGTCGGCGACAAGGACAGGCACTGTGGTGGCGGGCGTAGTCACCTGGCAGGCCAGCGTCGCCAGCGCGCGCGCCTCACCCTTCGCCTCACCCTTCGGCTCGATCTTGGTCATGGTCGCGCTCAAGGCGATCTCGGAGCCCGAGGGCAGCGGCGCCGGGAAGCGCAGCTTGTCGATGCCGTAGTTGATGACCGTGTAGCCAGCCGGGAACAGCGCCAAGCGCTCGACCAGCGTCACCAACAGTGAGAGCGTGAGGTAGCCGTGGGCGATGGTACCGCCGAACGGCCCGGTCGCCGCGCGCTCCCTATCGACGTGGATCCACTGGCGGTCGAGCGTGCACTCGGCGAACGCGTCGATTCGGGCCTGGTCGACGAGCAACGGCTCGGTCGGGCCGAGCGGCTGGCCGAGCAGGTCGGTGAGGAAAGCGAAGTCGGGAGAGGTCAAGATTGTCCTCCGGGGATGGTCGGTGAGGGAAGCGGCTTACTAGGGATGCCTAGGGAGCGCGGTTCGGGAGTGCTGGTCCCTCGCCAGGGCGCGGCAGCGCCGAGCGCACTAGGGCGATCACGCCGAGCGCGGCCAACATGCCACTACCGTACTTGACGACCACGTCGGTGACGATCACCTGGGTTATCCAAGCGGGCGTTGCGAACGCCTCCCCCCAGAACGCGAGCAACGTGAAGATAAGCGTGTCGAGCGGGGCGCTCACCGCGTTCGAAGTGGCGACCCGCGTGAGCCAGCGGCGCTCCTTGAGTCGCTGGAAGATCTCGGTGTCGGCAGTCTCGGCGAGCACGATGCTGAAGAAGCTGACGGCGATGTAGCGCAGCGGCGTGCCGAGCGCCGCCGATAGCGCGACGTTGACCACGGCGGCCGAGATGATCGTCAGGTAGACGGCCCGGCGACCGTAGCGGTGCACGCGGTCGCGCTGCGTGAAGGTGATGCCGAAGAACAGCGTGCCGACGTTCACCAGGAAGAAATCGCCTAGCGGCAGGAAGCTGTCGAGGGTGTAGTTAGCGAGCAGCGTGCAGGCGATGTAGACGGTCGCGGCCGGCAGCAGCCCCGGTCGTCCCAAGCGCGCCGTGACGACCGCAAGGGCACCGGCGGCGAGCGGGGCGAGCAGATACCGGGGGTCGCCGAGAGGGGTCACCAAGGTGGCGGCGGCGCCGAGCAGGCCGACGCCGAGGAAGGTTAGGAGGTGGGGGCCGCCAGTAGCCCTCAGGTCGCTGAGCACGCCCGTGAAGAGGGCGCCGAAGAGGGCGATGGCGACGAGCGGAAGGCGCTCGGGCGGCTGCTGCCCGAAGCCGGCCAACCACAACAACACGGCGGGACCGACGCCAGCCGAGGCGCCGGCGAGCACCAGCAGCCACGCCCGTGAGGGTGACGTGGGGTTCGCCTGGGCTCCCGACGCGCGGTTGGCCCCGGCGCTCGGCCCGCGGTTCGCCTTGATGCTCGGCCCGCGGTTCGAGGTGGGTTTCGAGCTAGTCATCCCTTGGCACGCGATTATCCTAAAGCCATGGCGACCAGCTCTGACAAGCGCGCAGGACGAGACCCCGCGCAACGCTACCTCGGCACCGTGGCCGACACGCTCCTGGAGACACTTGGCATCGTCGTCACGGAAGTCGGACCCGAGCGGGTGGTGGCCACCATGCCGGTCACCCCGGCACATCACCAGCCGCACGGCATCCTCCACGGCGGCGCCTCTGTGGCACTGGCCGAGACCGTAGCCAGCATCGGCGCCAGCGTCGAGCTCCAGGACTACCAGCGGGCGGTAGGTCTGGAGATAAACGCCAACCACCTGCGGCAGGTGACTTCGGGCCTGGTCACCGCGGTAGCCACGCCGATCCACCGTGGGCGCAGGACGCACGTGTGGGCCGTGGAGATCCGTGAGCCGACCGGCAAACTGGTGTGCGTCTCCCGCTGCACTGTGGCCATCTTGGGCCAGGACATGAAAGTGGGCGGACCCGCTGCTGCGGACCCGCCCTAGCTGGTCGGGGCGAGAGGATTCGAACCTCCGACCCCATCGTCCCGAACGATGTGCGCTACCAGGCTGCGCTACGCCCCGACGCAACTTGTAAGTTTACTCGGTTCGGAGGGGTGCGTTCAACTACCTGAACCAACCTAGACGCTCGACGGCCGCCACGACCACGTCGGGAGCGAACCCCCGACGGGCCAGGAACGACTTCGCCTTGGCCTCGGACCGACGCAGTCGCTGCCTGGCTTCGTACTCAGGGTCAGCGATGGCCCCAACGTCAACAGTCTCGACCCCGGCAGTCTCGACCCCGGCCGCCCCGATCCCCCGCCGCTCGCCTTCGGCCCGCTCGCCTTCGGCGCCCACGCTCTCGCCTTCCTTTGGCCGATAACGCCAGGCGTGCTTGCGAAGCAGGCCCAGGGCCGCCTGCAGCTGTTGCTCCTCGCCGAGGCGGCCGACGCGGTCGTCGACGATCACTTCTGCGACCCCCTTTCGGCGCAGCTCAGCGCGCAGGGCCAGGCGCCCACGCGCGCCCTGGCGCGCGGCGACGTATTGCTCGGCGTAGCTGACGTCGTCAACCAGCCGCAACTCGACGAGCCTGGCGAGCAACTCCTCGACCAGCGCATCGTCGACCTGGCGGCGCGTCAGCTTCGTTCTCAACTCGGCCGCGGTGTACGCCTGACGCGAGAGCACGTTGAGCAGGTAGTCCCAGGCCCGTTGGCGGTCGGGCAGTGCGCGCGCCACCTTACCGGCCGCTGCCGCGCGCCGCGGTCGCGGTAGAGGAGGTCACCTGAGCACCTGCACCGGGTCGAGACGAGCGGCCCGGCGCGCCGGGAAGACGCCGGCGATGACGCTGGTGACCAGCGAGACGCCGCAGATCCAGAGGATGTCGCCGGCCCTTACCTCGACGGGCAGCTGCGTGATGAAGTAGAGGTCGCCGGGGAGGGGGAAGGGCTGCACCCGGAAGTAACCGGCCACAAGCACGCCGAGCAG
>DASROV010000130.1:0-5502 GCA_035646755.1 Trueperaceae bacterium
CGGCCAGCAGGGCGACGCGCTCATCCTCGTCGGCAGCCGCGTAGTCGTCGTGGACCTTGGCGTAGGCGAGCAGCGACGCGATCGCCTGCTCGTGAACGGTGGAGTGCTCACGAAGGTCGAGCGGCGCCAGCACGAAGCCGAAGGCGCTTGCGCGGAAGCGCGCCGGCCTCACGAACGCCCGCGCCAGGCGCTCGCCGCGGGCGTTGTCAAGTGTGGTCTCGATGAGCAGCAGGTCGTCGACGTAACCGCCTGGCCCGCCCGGGTACTCGCCATCGTGGTTGCGCTCGCGCCGGGCCAAGCGGTGCATGTGCTCGAGCTTGCGGCGGAAGGGCTCCTCAGAGAACCTGGTGCTGGCCCCGTGGCGGTCGTCGAGCCGTGCGAGATCGTCGCGGAACGCAGTGCTAAGCGAGACCCGGTCCTCGTGCTGGGAAAACCGCTGCACCAGCTCGTCGAGGTCTGCCAAGTAGCGCTCAAGGGCGACTGCCGCCTGCAGCTCGTACGCCTCCCTCGTAGAGTCGGGCGTGACGAACGGGTTGCCGTCGCGGTCACCGCCGATCCAGGAACGGAAGCGCACCACGGCGGGGAGCTGCGAGCCTCGCACCAGCGGCGGACCGTAGTAGGTCTCAAGAGCCTCGTCGAGGTCACGCATGAGGCGCGGCACCGCGTCGAAGAGTGAGCGCGTGTAGTAGTAGAGCGCGCTCTTCACCTCGTCGACGACGGTCGGCCGCTCGTCGTTGGCCTCGCGCGTCAGCCACAGTGCGCTTATCTCGGCGCGGATCTCGTTTACCAGGGCCTGACCCTGTTGCGGCGCCAGTTCGCGTTCGCCTAGGGTCCTCAAGCAGGCCGAGATGCGCTCGAGCTTCAGCCGCACGGTGTAGCGCTTGACCTCGGTAGGGTGGGCCGTGAGCGTGAGTTGCACGTCGAGGTGCTCGATGAAGGCCGTGGTCTCGGCCTCCGACCAACCCTGATCCTTTAGCGCCTTTACGGCCGCGGCGATCGTCTCGCTGCGGGGGTTGTCGGAATCGGCGGCCGCCTCGCGAGCCCGGTTGACGCGGACCCTGTGGATCTCCTCGGCGATGTTGACGAGCTGGAAGTAGACGGTGAACGCGCGCAGCAGCTTCTCGGCTTCGCTTAGCTCCAGGCCGGAGAGCAGCTCGTCGAGCTCCCGCCGTTGAGCGTTCACGTCGTCGCCGGCGGAGCTCCGTATCGCCTTCGTGAGCCCACGCACCCGCTCGACGAGGTCGAACAGCCGCTCGCCCTCGATCTCGCGCAACACGTCGCCGAGAGCGGTGCCTAGGAAGTCGACGTCGGTCTTCAACTGCTCGAAGGTCGCCTCACGCTGCGGAACGAAGGGCGTCCTCGCGGCCGACTTGGCGACGTGCTTGGCGACGCGCTCGGCGTCAGAACCAGGCTTGGTCATGACGCGGCGAGCTCGTCCTCGCGGCTCTCGGTATCGTTCGCCAGGTGCCAGATGCGCTCCACTGCCGTGGCCCTCGTGCCAGCGATCTCGATGGCCACGGCGCAGACGGTCGCGGGTCCCGTCGCCGGCCGATAGCGGCGCGGGAGCTTGGCGACAAGGCGCTCGTGCACCTCCTCGAAGCGCATGCCGATGGACGAGTTCTGCACGCCGGTCATGCCCACGTCGGTGAGGTAGGCGGTGCCCTTGTAGATGGTCTCGTCGGCGGTCTGGACGTGGGTGTGGGTGCCCACCAGGGCGGCCACCCTGCCGGCCAGGTGATGCAACATCACCTTCTTCTCGCTCGTCGCCTCGGCGTGAAACTCTACGACTATGGGCACGCCTGCTGGTATGCGCTCGATCGCGTCGTCGACGACGCGGAACGGGTCGTCGAGCGGGTCCATGAAGATGCGTCCCATCACCTGCACCACCCCCACGCGGCCGGCGGCGCCAGCTTCGAACACGTGCGCGCCGAGGCCGGGCGTGCCGGCTGGGTAGTTGGCCGGGCGCAGCAGTCGCGGGGTCTCCTCCACCAACTCCAGCGCCTCGGCCTGATCGAAGCTGTGGTTGCCGAGCGTGACCACGTCGGCGCCCGCGCCTATCAGCAGCTCGAAGTGTCGGCGGGTGATGCCGAAGCCGCCGGCTGCGTTCTCGCCGTTGACGATGACGAAGTCGAAACGGGCTCGCTCGCCGCGCAGGAACGCCGTAGCGGCCTGCACGCCAGGCGTGCCGAACACGTCACCGATGAACAGCAACTTCATGCGGCCACGATAGCAGCCGCTCTTCAGTCGCTGGGCCCCGTGCTAGATTTGCGGCCAGCATGCAGTTCGATGAGGTCGACAAGCGCATCATCGATATCCTCTCCAAGGACGGCCGCGCTTCTCACGCCAGCATCGCCAAGGCGGTGGGACTGTCGGCGCCCGCTGTGGGCGAGCGGGTGCGCAAGCTCGAGGTGGCCGGGGTCGTCTCCGGCTACCGGGCCGTGGTCGAGCCCGCGGCGGTCGGCCTGCAGATCGCGGCGTTCATCATGATCACCCCGCAGCCGCGGCAGCCCGCGCAGCTTCTCGTTGACCGGCTTCAGGAGCTGCCCGAGATCGAGGCGCTCTTCGCCGTGGCCGGCAAAGAGTCGTTCATGGCCAAGGTCCGCACGGTCTCTACCGACGCGCTCGACCAACTGCTCGACCGCGTCTTTATGCTCGAAGGCGTCGAGGGCACCGAGACGATAATGGTGCTGAGGACCGCCTTCGAGCGATCGCTTTACCTACCGTTCGTGGAGGGCTAGCGCAGCGTGACCGCCGAGTGACCGCCGAGTTCAGACCGCTCACGGCCGACGACATGGACCAGCTCATCGACCTGCGGTCGATCGCCTACGGCCCCGTCCGCGACCGCGACCGCGCGGTCGCGGTGTTGGCGGCGCGGCTGCCGTACAGCCTCGGCGCGTTCAGGGCCGGCCGCCTGGGCAGCGTCTCTTTCATGCTGCCGCTCGGGGCTTACTTGGGCGGCAACAAGGTGACGCTCGGTGGACTCAGCGGCGTGGCAACAGCACCGGAGGCGCGGCGGGGCGGCCTGGTCGCACAGAGCCTGCGGCGCTGGTTCGCCGAGCTGCATGAGCAAGGCGTCGGCTGGAGTGCCGAGCACCCGTTCGAGCCGACGTTCTACGAGAGGCTCGGCTACCAGACGGTTCAGAACGGGCACCTCCTGGAGATTCCGTTGGCCGAACTGCGCTCCAGTGCCGGCTCTCGGTTCGGCAGCGCCGTAGACGCCGAGCTCATCGGGCCGGACGACAGCGAAAGTCTGCCTGAGATCCACGCCCGATACGCGCGCCGTTTCTCGTTCGCACTCAGCCGCGACGACGGCGTCAAGGACCATTGGGGCCTGACCTTCAAGCGCTCATGGGAGTCGACGGCCCACTTTTGCTACCTCATGGAGGACGCCTACTTGGTGGCGATAATCGAGGATCCGAAAGTCGAACCGAACCGCCCTACCTTGAGCGTGCGCGACGTCGGCTATGCGACGACGGCCGGCCGCGAGCGACTCTTCTCCCTGCTCGGTACGTTCGAGGGGCAGGTCGACAAGGCGCGCATGCACCTGCCGCCCGGTGACAAGGTCGCTCTCGACAGGGCGGCTTACAACACGGTCCAAGCAGCCGAGTTACAGGTCCGAATCGTCGACCTCGCCGCCGCCCTGGGCGAGCTCGCTTGGCCCGAACCGACAAGTCTCACGCTCGGTCTCACCGACCCCGACTGCCCGTGGAACGACGGCGTGTTCGCGGTCGATCTCGGCCCTGACGGTGCGACGGCGACCCCCACGCACGGCGCCGAACCCGACGCCGCCATGGACATCCGGGCGCTCGCAACCCTTATCACCGGCGCGGCCACCCCCGAGACCCTTATCGCCGACGGTCGGGCTGAAGGCTCGGTGGCGAAACTGGGGCCGCTGGCTCGGGCGCTCGCCGGGCACCCGGTCTTCAAGTCACACAACGACCACTTCTGATCCCGGGTCCGCAGCTCGCCCGCCACTCACCAGCTCTCGTCGACGGCCTCCAGGAACCACTCAGGCAAGCGGTCCCCCTGGCGCCTGATGAAGGCCGGGAAGTCGGCGTCTAGCAGGTACGTGACGGCGTGATCCTCGGCGCTCCTCACCGAGCGTCCGTACGCCTGGACGATGGCCAGGCAGGTGCGCCAGTCGTACCACTCGCGGTCGCGCTCCATGCGCGCGGCCACCTGCGGATCACCGAGGAACGGGTACGGCACCTTGCACAGCACCTGCCAGCGCGCGAGGTCGTCGGCCAGGTCGATGCCCTCGGTCATGCTCGGCGTGATGAGGATGGTCGGCTCGGACGAGTGGAGATGCAGGTTGAGGGCGTCCTCACGGCCCGCGGCGTCGAAATGCGTGACGACACGGTGCCGTTGGCTGCTTGCCAGGTTCTTGGCGAGGTAGGTCGCGATGCGGTACGAGTGCGCGTGCACGACGCCCTTATCACCGGCGTGGTCGGCGGCGAGCTCGGAGATCGCCTCGTTGAGCAGCGGCAGGTCACGCTCGACATAGCGCCTCGTGAGGCGTGCCGACGGCCTCAACACCACCGGCCGGCGCGACGCCGGGAACGTCGAACCTACCTGGATGATCTCGGCCTCGTCCTCGTCGATGCCGAGGCTCCGCAGGAACGTGGGCCCGTCGAGGATGGTTGCCGACAGCATGAGCACGCGGTCGGCGTGGGCGTAGATCAACTCCTCGGCGAAACCCGACACCTCGACGGGCTTGAAGGTGAGCTGCGGCCCGGTCTCGTTGCGGTGGCGCTCCACCACCCAGTCGATCTCGCCGCTTGCGTGGCTGTCGAGAAGCACCCTGATGCGGGTGTGCGCCGACTCGAGCCACTGCTTGACGCGCAGGCGCTGCACGTCGGCTTCTGAAGTGGCGTCGGCCTTCAGCTCGGCGTCGATCGTGCGAGCCCGTGCCTGCAGTTCGGGCAAGAGGTCGTCGACGAAGTCGAAGGCCGTCTCGGGCCCGAGGTCGGGCGGCAAGGCCCTGGCGATGCCAGCCCTGACGAGCTGCGCTTCGCCGATGTTCACCTGCACGAAGCCCATCAGCGCCGCCTCGGTGTTGTGGGCCTCGTCGAGCACGAGGAGGTCACGGTGCCCGAAGCCGCCTGCGTAGTTGAGCTCGGCTAGGAAGTAGGCGTAGTTCATGGTCGTGACGTTGGCCGCCATCGCCACGTCCTTGGCTGTGAAGTACGGGCACTCGTCGCAAGCCGGCAGGCGGCGACCGACGATGCAGGGTGCTGCGGCGGCGTGCGTTGGCGCGATGAGGCAGGGGTAGTTCGAGCGCCCCTTCATAATCGCGAGGTCACTGAAGTCACGGACGTACTGGTCCTGCAGCACCTTCTGCGCGGTGAGCACGAACGCCGAGGCGGCTTCGCGCGCCAGCGTTACCGCGATCGCGCTCTGCCCGGAACCGGTCGGGGCCTCGACAACGACGAAGCGTTTGCCGGCAGCGAAGGCCTCGCGGACGCTGTCGATGGTCTCGCGCTGACCCTCACGGTAGTGGGG
>DASROV010000131.1:0-6780 GCA_035646755.1 Trueperaceae bacterium
TGACGAAGCCAGCGAGTAGGGCCGGCCGGCGAGCCTAAGCTAAGGCCGGCCGGCGAGCCCAGGCTAGGGCCGGCCGGCGCGTTAGCGGGTAGGGGTCGCCTCGCCGACCAACGCCAACAGCGTGCCGCTCTGCTCGCGTGACGGCTCGGTATGCTCCGACACGACACGCGACGTCTTGCCGTTGAAGATCACCAGCGGCACTGCTCGGTCGCCCTCATAGCCTTCATCTCCAAGGTAGTCCTCGAGGCTGTAGCTCTCGCTCAACTCCACCTCCTCGATCGTCGCTCCGGCGTGGTGCATCTCCTCGAGGTGCTCGAACGAGAGCTGCTCGTCTGACAACCACAGCCCGCGATCATCGCCTCCGAGCCGTTTGGCGTCGTCCTCGACGACCTTCGGCGCCAGTTGGAAGACGCTGGCCTTGCCGAACTCGCGACCGTACTTCACGGCGGTAAGGGCGTTTGCCTCATCGTTCGAGGTGAGTGCAAGGAGCCGGCCGATGCCCGCGAGCCGCAGCTGGTCGTCGCTGCGGTCGGACAGCAGGCTCCCGAAGTAGGTGTTCAACCCCTCTTGCCGCGCCACGGCGACGTTCGACCAGTTGGAGTCGGCCATCAGTACCTTGGCGCCGGCGTCCTTGAGGGCGTGGCCGATCTGCCTAGCGACGGGATGCGCGCCGAGCACCAGGAAGCCTTGCGGGTCCGGGTCGGCGACGCCGAGCCGCAGCCCAAGAGGCTTGGCCGTGAGGCTGGCGAGCAGTACGGTGCCAACGATGACGATGAACACCAGCGGTACCAGCTGCTCGGCTCCGCCTATGCCGGCGGCCTGCAGCCGGACTGCGAGCAGTGACGACACCGAGGCGGCCACGATGCCGCGCGGCCCCACCCAGGCGATGAAGGCGCGCTCCTTGGGCGTGAGAATCGAGCCGATGGTGCTGAGGAAGACGTCGAGCGGACGCAGCACGAAGATCACGATGACGAGCAACAGCAAGGTGCTGAGCGAGAGAGCCGCGACGAACGAGTCGAGCTGGATGTTGGCCGCGAGCACGATGAACAGCACGCTTACGAAGAGGACGGTGAGGTCCTCCTTGAACGCCAGCAGCGACTCGAGGTTCGGCACGTCGCTGTTGGCGACGATAACGCCCATGATCACCGCGGCGAGCAGCCCGGCCTCGCCGCTGAACGCGTTGGCCAGGGTGAACGTGCCGAAGAGGAAGGCCAGCGCGCTGACGTTGACGAGGTAGTCAGGCAGGGCCCGGCGCCTCAGCAGCCAGGCCAACGCCAAGCCTCCGGCGGTGCCGACGCTAGCCCCGACGAGCAGGAAGCGCAACAGGAGCAGGACGATGGAGCCGATGGGTTCGCCGTGGCTCTGCAGGATCACGGCTTCGAACACCAGCACCGCCACCAGGGCGCCTACGACGTCGATTATGATGCCTTCCCACTTGAGGACGTTGGCGACCTTGGCGTTGGGCCTCACGATGCGCAGCAGTGGGCCGATGACCGTCGGTCCGGTGACCATGATCAGGGAGCCGAAGAGGAACGAGAGCTGGAGGTTGAGGCCCGCGATGAAGTAGGCGACGGCGACGCCGCCTAGCCAGGTGACGAGGCCGCCCCAGGTGACGAGGTTGATGACCACCTGCCGTGTGTCGCGCAGTTCGGAGAGGCGCAGCGTGAGGCCGCCTTCGAACAGGATCAGGCCGACCGCCATCGACACCAGTGGGAAGAACAGGTTGGCTGGCACAAGTTCTGAGGGCGTGAGCCAGCCAAGGATCGGCCCCACCAGGAAGCCGGTCGCGAGCAACGGGAGGATCGCCGGGACCCGCAGGCGCCAGGCGATCCACTGCGCCCCGACCCCGAGCGCGATTATCGCCGCCATCGCCAGGCCGGGCCTATCTAGGAAGATCTCCTGCATTCGGCTAGTTTGTCACTTCACGGAGTTTGACGACCGTACGGCGGCTGGTCGCCGACGCCGGCAGGCCCGTGGTACGCTGCCAGCTTCATGAGCGCTGGCGCTGACAACGGGCAGAGGGATGGTAGCGGCCGTAAGCACGACCGGGCGGCTGCTGACGACGCCGGCGAGCGGCGCTACCTGGTCAAGACCAACGCCGGTGACGTGGTCGTGGTGGTTAATGCCTCGGCCGGGGGCCTCGACGACGATCTGTTCAGCCTCGAGCCCGCGACCGAAGAGACGCTGGCGGGCATCGACATGACCACTCCGCTCAGCGCCTTCGGGGCCAAGGTCGTCGACCTCATCGAGCTTCACGGAACCAGCGACTTCACCGGTAGCAACACTCTGCGCGAGATGCTCGTCAAGGAGAAGGCGACGTTCGAGCTAAGGCGCATAGAACGCTTCGCCAAGGAGCTGGCCGGCGAGTAGCGAAGCGCCTCTTCACTCCTCGTCGTCTTCGCCTTCCTCGTCGTCGACCTCGACGACGTCACCGAGGTTGGCGAGCAGGTCCTTGTAGAGGGAGAGCGCGAAGTCTCCTATCGCAGTGCGGGCCTCGTCGCCGCGCAGGTCGGCGTTGACCCGCCGCTCGGCTACCTGCAGCGCCGCGGCCAGCAGGTCGTCGAACATCGGCCAAGGTCCATCGAACTCGCTAGCCATCTCATCCTCCGTGTTGTTAACGTTCGCGCGCCGTTCATCCGGGACGGCGCTTACTGGGCTCTTCACTACCGGCTCGGCATCAGCAGCGCTCTTGGTCGCCGCGCCCGTGCGGGCCGCCTTGCCAGCCTTGTCGCCGCTCGCCGTTTTGCCGGCAGCGGCTCGCGCCGCTTGGGATTTGTCGCCGCTCGCCGACTTGCCCTTCCTGCCGGCGGCGCGGGAGGCCGGTTGACCCTTGTCGCCGGTCGCCGTCTTGCCCTTATCGCCGCCGTTCGGGCGCGCGTCAAGCTGAGTAAGCGCCTCCTCGGCAGCGCGCTTCTCGGCCGTCCGCTTGGAACCGCCTTGGCCGGTGCCGAGCACCTCGCCGTCGACGACGACGTCGGTGATGAAGTTGGGTTCGTGTTCCGGTCCCGTGCGTTCGGTGCGGAACTCAGGCCTCTCGAAGCCGAGCTTCGCCGCTCGCTCCAACAGGACGCCCTTAGGGTGCGCCATGCGTCCTCCTCAGCAACTGCCGGACGCCCGCCGCCGACTTGCTGCCGCCCGGCCTGGTGAGGCGGTATGGGGAGGCAAGAGCCGGCGCCGCGTGTCCGGCAGCTGCAACTTAGAACGCTACCACGACCTCGTGTTAAGTCCCTTGAGCTAAAGTTGGGCATGACGCGCATCCTCCTGTGCGATGACCACGCGATGTTCCGGCAGGGACTGCGCAGCATCCTGGAGACCGAAGAGGGCTTCCGCGTCATCGGCGAGGCCTCGACCGGCCGCGAGGCCGTACGCTACGCCCTCGAGACCAGGCCCGACGTGGTCCTCATGGACATCCAGATGCCAGAACTCGACGGGGTTGCCGCCACCAAGGCGGTGCTCACCGAGCAGCCTGACACCAAAGTGATCATCCTCACGATGTACCGCCAGGACCGCTACGTCTTCGAAGCCATCAAGGCCGGCGCCCGCGGCTACCTGCTCAAGGACGCCGACTCGAACGACCTCATCGCCGCCATCAGGCGGGTCGCCAACGGCGAGACGCTCCTCAACGCCGAGATGGCCGCCGAGATCCTCGCCGAGTTCAAGAAGTACGGCGAGCTGCCCAGTCACCCCGACCACAAACTCACCGAGCTCACCGAACGTGAGGAGGACATCCTCAGGCACCTCGCGCAGGGCGCGTCGAACCAGGAGATAGCGACCTCGCTCGGCATGAGCGAGAAGACGGTCCGCAACCGCCTCTCGGAGATCTTCTCCAAGCTCCGGCTCAACAACCGCACGCAGGCCGCGCTCTACGCCCTGCGCGAGGGCATCGCCAGCCTCCAGGACGGCCTGGAGAGTTGAGGGAGTGAGGGAGGCCACGAACTGAGCGCCCACTCTCTCGTCGACCTGGGCCCCGAGTCGTCGCTCACCGATCTCCTGGTGCGCATCGCGGAAACCCCGGCGCCGACCTTCAGCGAGGGGGCCAGGGCGGAGCTCATCGCCGGCCTGTGGAGCGCGGCCGGGCTCGAACCGCGGCGCGATGACATCGGCAACGTCATCGCCGAGGTGCCTGGTGGCGAAGGGCCGTTGGTGCTGATGGCGGCACACCTCGACAGCGTGTTCGGGCCAGGAGTCGACGTGACCGTGAAGCGGACGCCGGGCCGCTACGCCGGGCCCGGCGTGGGTGACAACGCCGCCAACCTGGCCGTGCTCACGCGCTTCCTGCAGGGGCCCGAGGTAGCCCGGCAGCGACCGCGCCTCATCGTCGCCGCGACCGTGGGCGAAGAGGGCGTCGGTGACCTGCGTGGCGCCAGGCGCGTGGTCGAGGAGTTCGGCTCGAGCCTCGACCACTTCGTGGCGCTCGACGGTCATCTCGGTGTGGTCACCGACCGCGCCGTCGGCTCGGTGCGTTACAAGGCCGAGTTCATGGCCGGGGGCGGCCACGCCTGGGGCGACTATCCCAGCCCCAGCGCCGTGCATGTCGCGTCGGAGGCGGTCGCCAGGCTCGCCAGGCTCAAGCTGCCGGCCAGCCCGCGGTCAAGCCTCAACGTCGGCCAGATCTGGGGCGGCACGAGCATCAATTCGATCGCCGAGAGCGCCGGTTTCGCCCTCGACCTGCGCAGCGTCGAGGCCGACACGCTGGCGCTGCTCGAGGAGGCCGCCCTCAGCGAGATCGAACGCGCTGCGCACGACGGCGAGTGTCGACTGAAGCTGGATCAGCTAGGCAGGCGACCGGCCGCCACGGTGGAGAACTCGATGCTCGTCGAGGCGGCGCGCAGGGCCCTTGAACGCAGCGGCCTGGCGCTGTCGTGCTCGGCGGGTAGCACCGACGCCAACGTCGCCATGGCGGTCGGCATCAGCTCGATAGCCTTCGGGGCCTACCGCGGCGGCGGCGCTCACCGGCTCGAGGAGTGGGTCGAACCCGAGTCGCTGGTGCTCGGCGTCGTCGTGCTCGCTCGCCTCATGGAAGAGTTGGCCGCAAGCTAGCGGCCCGCGCTCCTTCCGCTCTGCTGCTCGCGGGCGAGCCTCAGCGTCCCTGGCGGCGAGCCGCCAACGCTAGGCGGTCGACCTCTTCGTTCTGGGGCTGGCCGGCATGCCCCCGCGTCCACGACCACGTCACCTCATGCCTCGCCGTTTGCGCGAGCAACTCCAACCACAAGTCCTTGTTCTTCACCGCTTGCCGCCCCGCCGTGCGCCAGCCGTTCGCCTGCCACTTGGCAAGCCAACCGTCGGTGAACGCCTTCTTGAGGTACTCGCTGTCGGTCACCAACGTCACCGCGCACCGCTCCTTCAGTGCCTCGAGCGCACGGAC
Source organism: Trueperaceae bacterium (assembly GCA_035646755.1). Classification (GTDB taxonomy): domain Bacteria; phylum Deinococcota; class Deinococci; order Deinococcales; family Trueperaceae; genus DASRWD01. The sequence continues at coordinate 5,366 of DASROV010000131.1, forward strand.
CGCGGCGGTGAGCTCCATGCGGTTGTTGGTGGTGCCTGCCTCGAACCCCGAGGCGGTCTTGCTCCTGCCGGCGTGCTCGAGCAGGTAGGCCCAGCCGCCGCGCCCGCTGGCGGTATCGCACGAGCCGTCGGTGTAGACGGTGACGGCGCGCCGGTCAGCGGCGGCGTCTGAGGAGCGCGGCGCCACGCGCGCCCCGCCGCTCATTCGGTCTGCCTGGTGAGGTGCTCGGGTGCCTGGCCGAGGTCGCTTGCCGCGGCGATGTCGGACTCGACGTGCTCGAGCACAACCACCGCGGCCGCGTGCTTCGCCGTGTGGGTAAGCGAGAGATGGATGACCAGCCGTTCGGCATCGAGCGCCTGGGATAGCCGCTCGCTCGTCATCAGCAGCGGCCTTACGCCGTCCTTGGTTACCCACACGTCGGTCCACTTCAGCGACGAGCGCCAACACTTGGCGAACGCCTCCTTGGCGGCGAAGCGGGCCGCCAAGCCAGGGTAGACGTCGAGGCGCCCCTCGAGTTCGGCCAACTCGTCGGGATGGAAGCAGCGCTGCTGGAACTTCAGCGGTTGGCGCTCGACCGCCCGCTTGATGCGCTCGACCTCGACGAGGTCGAGTCCTACGGCGACGATCACGTCGTCACCTCGTGGCTGTCTTGCACCGCGCCGCTAGGCTCCCGCTGCGGACCGCCCGCGCGCGGCGACGTGGCGTCGGCCTCCCTGGTGAGTCGCCGCAAGCCGCCTTCGCCAGCGACGAGCGCCTCGTGCGCCATGCCGAGGAACAGCCCGTGGCCGAGCACGCCCGGTAACCCGTCGAGACTGCTCGCCAACGCGTCCGCGTCGAAGGGCGCGTCGAAGCGGCAATCGACGATGTGGTTGCCGTTGTCGGTGACGATGGCCTCGCCGCCGAGAGCACGCAAGCTGGCGCCGCCGGCCAGCTCGGACAGCCGGCGGAGGGTGCGACGCCAGCCGAACCGGGCCACCTCGACGGGCACGGGCGCGCGCTGGCCAAGATGGTCGACGAGCTTGGAGGCGTCGCCGATGAGCACGAACCGCTTCGCGGCGGCGGCGACGATCTTCTCACGCAGTAGCGCTCCGCCCAGACCCTTGGTGGCGTCGAGGCTGGCGGTGAGCTCGTCCATCCCGTCGACGGCGAGATCGACGCCCTGCGGCGGTAACTCCTCCAGAGGGATGCCGAGTTCGCCGGCCTGGTGCGCGGTGGCGGCCGAGGTCGGGACGCCCCGCACGCCGTGCAGGCTGCCGTTCGCAAGGCGGGTGGCAAGCGCCGTGACGAACAGTGCGGCGGTGCTGCCCGTTCCTAGGCCGAGGAGCATGCCGTCCTCGACCAACGCGGCGGCCGCCTGCGCGGCCTGGAGTTTGCGTTGGTCGGCTGCGGTGCTCATCGGTCGCCTCCTGGCCGGC
>DASROV010000132.1:0-13491 GCA_035646755.1 Trueperaceae bacterium
GCTAAGACATTGTGTCCGGAGGAGTTGACAGTTGTCATAGTCGACTCTAAATTGGAGTCACGGGGCCCCGGCTTAGTCCGGGGTCTTCGCCATTTCTGGATCCTTCAGAACGCTCACGCCAACATCCCCAGCCCGACCTGCCGCTCCGGCTCTCGCGTAGAACTCGTCTTCCACCAAACGATCGGCAAAGACGCCGGTTAGGACGGTGATCGGGTGATCGCCTGGAATCGGCTTGCCGGACCAGTCACACAACGGTTCGACGCCACCCGAGTCGTCGAAGGCAATGACGAAGCTGCGCATCTCGGCGAGTATATTGAGAGCCCTCGTCTCGCAATCGCCCCGCGTCATCGCCCCACGTCATCGCCCCGCGTCATCGACCCACGACGCCTATCTGGGAGGTTCGCATGTCAGGACGTCAGGTATCCGCTGTCCGATCGCGCTTGGGACTGGCTGTCGCGCTACTGGCGTGGCTGACCGCCTGCACCCCTCCCGACACCGGGGTCGACCCGACCGTCATCGCCATCCCGCCCGACCCGGTCTTCTCCGGGCAGAGCGTCGAGCTCGACGTCGCCGTGCAGCGCGGCGGAGCGTTGACGGGCGAGGTCGAGGTTGCCCTCGTCTCGCCGCCCGAAGGGGTCACGGCGACGCCGGTGAGCACCACCACGTCGGGGGCGACGTTGACCCTGCAGGTCGCTAACGACGTCGCCTCGGGCGATCACCAACTGCAGGTGAGCGCCTCCACGGGCTCGACCACCGTCACGAGCGAGCCGGTCACGCTCACGGTCCTCGGGGTGCAGCCGGGTAGCGTCGGCGGCGAGGTCCGGTCGCTGCTCATCCCCACGCCGGGTGACGCCGGCTTCCCGACTGCGCCCTCGAATATGCCCCCAGCCAGCTTCGGAGGCATCGACGCGGTCTCGATGGTCCCGGGCGAAGACGTCCCGCTCGAGTTCGGCCAGACCCGGGCGGTGCCGGGCGAGGTGTTGGTGCGCTTCCGCGAGGGCGCCGCTCTCACCGCGAGCAGCACGTTGAGCGTGAACGGAGTAGCCCTGCGGCGCGACGTGGGCGCCACGGGCGCCGGCGGCCTGCAGCTCTGGCGCGCCGACGACGCGGCGAGGCTGACCCTCGAAGAGACCATCGCCTTGGCTGAAAGCCTGGCCTCGCGAGCCGACGTCGTGTCGGCCATGCCGAACTGGCTGTTCGCGGTTACCCAGGCGCCCGTGCTCTACGAGTACCAGTGGCATTATCCGGCCATCGACCTGCACGACGCCTGGACGGTTCAAGCGGGCACGAGCGCCCAGGTCGAGGTCGCCGTGCTCGACACCGGCTATCAGGCCCACGTCGACCTCGCCGGCGTCTTCCTCCCCGGATACGACTTCGTCAACCTTGATGCCGACGCCACCGACGGCGCTCCGGTCGGCGAGCTGAGCCACGGCACGCACGTCTCCGGAACCGTCGTCATGAACCCCGCCAACGACCCGACCGCGGCCGGCATCAACCGCGGCGGGAAGATAGTGCCGGTGAAGGTCCTTGACGACACCGGGTCCGGGTCGATACTGGGCATCATTTACGGCATGGTGTGGGCCAGCGGCCTCTCCGTTCCCGGCTTCGACCCGCCAGCTGGCACGCCGGTGAACGACAGTCCCGCGCGGGTGATGAACATGAGCCTGGGTGGGCGGGTAGGTACCTGCCCCGAAGAGATGGCCGCCGTCACCAGCTTCCTCGCCGACCAGGACGTGATCCTCGTCGTCGCCGCCGGCAACGAGAGCCAGGATATCGGCATGTTCGCGCCGGCGAACTGTCCGGGCGTGCTCGTTGTGGGCGCCACCGGTCCGTACGACGGCCGCGCCTACTACTCCAACTTCGGCCTCGGAGTCGACGTGTTCGCCCCCGGCGGCAACTTCGACCACCTCTTCATCTCCGAGAACGACCTCATCGGTTCCGTCCCGGCCGCTGTCCTCAGCACCACGGGCGCGGCCGGGAACAGCGACTGGGCCTTCTCGCAGGGCACCTCGATGGCGGCCCCGCACGTAGCCGGCGTGGTGTCGTTGCTGCTCGCGCAGGACCCCAGCCTTACCCTTGACGAGGTGCGCACGACGCTGACGAGCACCGCCACGCCACTCTCGGCCCGGAAGTGTGACAGGCCGAGCGGCGAGGAGTGCGGCGCCGGACTAATGAACGCCAACCTTGCCCTTGGCGGCACGCCCTCGACACCGTGGCCAGACGCGCCCACGGTCACGATCTCGCTCTTCGCCTGCGACGACGGCACCTGCACCGAAATCGACGACGAGAGCGTGCCCGACGAGGAGCTAGCGGGCACGATGACGCGCGCGTATCACACTTTCGACTTCGCTGACCTGGCGCCCGGCTTCTACCTCATAGAGGCCGAGATGACCGCGCCCACCGCCGTGTTCCAGGACCACTTCGGCTTCCAGATCGTCGAGGTGCTGCCTGGTACGGAGATCAACCCGATAGTGGAGGTCACGCCTTCGACGCCGTTGTGACCACGGTGGTCACGAAGTAACGAGCCGCGTCAGGCCAGGGGCGACGCGCCCCAGCGCCACTCCCGTACCTCCGGCAGGTCCTGGCCGTGCTCGTGGATGTACTGCTTGTGGTCGATGAGCTTCTCGCGGATCGCCTGTTGGGCGTAGGCCGCCCGGTCGCCCAGGGTCGGCAGGCGGTTGATCGCGTTGGCCACGAGGTGGAAGCGGTCGAGTTCGTTGAGCACCACCATGTCGAACGGCGTGGTGGTGGTGCCCTCCTCCTTGTAGCCGTGGACGTGGAAGTTGGCGTGGTTCCTGCGCTTGTAGGCGAGCCTGTGGACGAGCGAAGGATAGCCGTGGAAGGCGAATATCACGGGTTTGTCGGTGGTGAACAGCGCGTCGAAGTCCTCATCGCTTAGCCCGTCGGGGTGATCGCGCGGGGTCTGGAGCTTCATGAGGTTCACGACGTTGACGACCCGCACACGAAGTCCGGGGAAGTAGCCCCTCAGCAGTTCGACCGCGGCCAGCGTCTCCATGGTCGGCACGTCGCCGCAGCAAGCCATCACCACGTCGGGCTCGCCGCCCTGGTCGCTGCTCGCCCAGGTCCAGATGCCCGCCCCGGTCGCGCAATGCTTGACCGCGACGTCCATGTCCAACCACTGCGGGGAAGGCTGTTTGCCCGCCACTATGACGTTGACCCGGTCGCGGCTGCGCAGGCAGCGGTCGGTGACGTAGAGCAGGGTGTTGGCGTCGGGCGGCAGGTAGAGCCGCACGATCTCGGCCTTCTTGTTGGCGACGTGGTCGAGGAAGCCGGGGTCCTGGTGGCTGAAGCCGTTGTGGTCCTGCCGCCAGACGTGCGAGGTGAGCAGGTAGTTGAGTGAGGCGATCGAGCGGCGCCAAGGGATCTCGCGCGAACTCTTGAGCCACTTGGCATGCTGGTTGAACATCGAGTCGACGATGTGTATGAACGCCTCGTAGCTCGGGTAGAAGCCGTGCCGGCCGGTGAGCAGGTAGCCCTCGAGCCAGCCCTGGCACTGCGTCTCGCTGAGGACCTCCATCACCCGGCCGTCGGGCGAGACGTGCTCGTCGGTCGGCAAGACCTCGGCTGTCGAGCAGCGGTCGGTGACCTCGAAGACGGCGTCCCAGCGGTTCGAACTTGTTTCGTCGGGGCAGAAGATGCGGAAGTTGTCGGGGTTGAGGCGGAAGACGTCGCGTATCAGCTTGCCCTGCACGCGCGTCGCCTCGCCGTCGATGGCCCCGGGGCTCGGTACCGCAAGGGCGTGCTGGCGGAAGTCGGGCAGGCGCAGGTCGCGCAGCAGCAGACCGCCGTTGGCGTGCGGGTTGGCGCTCATGCGCCGCTGTCCCTTCGGCGCCAGCTCGGCCAGTTCACTAACCAAGCTGCCGCGCTCGTCGAACAGCTCTTCGGGACGGTAGCTCCTCAGCCAGCTCTCCAGCAGCCGGATGTGCTCCTCATCGCTCATGTCGCCCATTGGCACCTGGTGCGAGCGGAAGGTGCCCTCGACCTGCTTGCCGTCGACGACCTCTGGTCCGGTCCAGCCTTTGGGTGAGCGCAGCACGATCAGCGGCCAGGTGGGCCGCTCGGTGAAGCCGTTGCTGCGGGCTTCTTGCTGGATGGTGTGGATGTCGTCGAGCGCCCTGTCGAGCACGGCGGCCATCTGACGGTGCATGACGGTGGGGTCGCTGTCGAGCGCAGGGGCTCCGGTCGCGGCTTCCGCTCCAGGTCCTGTCGCGTCGTCTTCTTCGACGAAGTAAGGGGCGTAGCCATAGCCGCGCAGAAGGGCTTCGAGCTCGTCGCGGGGGATCCGCGCCAGCACCGTCGGCCCCGCGATCTTGTAGCCGTTGAGGTGAAGAATCGGCAGCACCGCGCCGTCACGCGCGGGGTTGAGGAACTTGTTTGAGTGCCAGCTCGTTGCCAATGGGCCGGTCTCGGCTTCGCCGTCGCCGATAACGCAGGCCACTAGCAGATCGGGGTTGTCGAACGCCGCGCCGAAGGCGTGCGCGAGTGAGTAGCCAAGCTCGCCGCCCTCGTGGATCGAGCCGGGGATCTCGGCCGCCACGTGACTGGGGATGCCGCCAGGGTACGAGAACTGCTTGAACAGCCGCCGCATGCCTTCAGCGTCCTGAGAGACGTCCGGGTAGAGCTCGCTGTAGGTGCCCTCGAGGTAGGTGTTGGCGACGATGCCCGGCCCGCCGTGGCCCGGGCCGGTGATGTAGATGGCGTTGAGCTCTCGCTCCTTGATCGCCCGGTTGAGGTGCGCGTAGACGAAGTTGAGCCCCGGCGTGGTGCCCCAGTGGCCGAGCAGGCGCGGCTTGATGTGCTCGCGCTTGAGCGGCTCCTTCAGCAGTGGATTGTCGTAGAGGTAAATCTGTCCGACCGAGAGGTAGTTCGCTGCGCGCCAGTAGGCGTCGATGCGGTGCAACAGGTCGCCGTCCAAGGGGCCGATACCCCGGTAGTCGCTCATAGGTGTACCTCCGGAAATAGTCTATGTGCCGAAATAGAGAGAAGTGATGCCGATGATTAGCTGATTGGTTGTGGGTGATTGTCCTCCAGGTCCCGATTAATTCACTCCAAACTGTGCCTCTGTCCCAAATAATCGAGAAAAATGAAGGTTGAGGGGGAATTGTGGGTCTACCAGAAAACGTCGTTTCGGGTGAGCTTGCAAGGTTGGTGCCAGTTGTCGCCGATACGAGCCGGGAGGTCCGCGCTACTTCAGTCCTACTGGCAACTTTGCAAGCGGTGCCGGCCTTCGCAAGGGCACTACTGGGATCATTGGGACAGAGCTATGGCAGTCGATCCAGCCTGAGCGGATATTGCGAGATCGTATTCAAGGCCAATAAAGATGGCCAAACGCATGGTCGCCCTGACGGTTTCCTCGTCGTGGAACGTAGCAGCCGGTTGATCTGGTCTGCCTTGCTGGAAGCTAAGGTAGGCAAGAGCCGTATCGACGAGGAACAACTGACCAGATATGCGGTACTGGCCAAGAGCCATGGGGTAAATGCCGTCGTGACCATTTCCAACGAGTTCGTGGCTCTACCCACGCATCATCCGATACGACTGTCGAAGACCCTGCTTAGGAACGTCGATGTATTTCACTGGTCCTGGATGCACGTTCTGACGGAGGCGCTTTTGCTACTCAATTCCGATGGTCTTGGCGACTCCTCGCAGCGGTTCATTCTGCAGGAGATGGTGCGGTACTTCTCGCACCCATCGATCGGGATATCAACTCATGACCGCATGAATTCTGAATGGCGGGAGCTGGTAACCGGCATACAAGCAGGCATGACTTTGAGCAAAGCCAGTGACGTGGTGCGCAACAGTGTGGGAGCTTGGCATCAGGAATCCCGTGACCTTGGTTTACTGATGACGCGGAACCTAAATCGGCCGGTGGAACTGCGCCTGAGCCGGGCGCATCAGAAGGATGCGGGGGCACGGCTCAAGGACGACGTCGATGCGCTGGTCAAGAGCCACAAACTGAGCTGCTCGTTTACGGTGCCTGACGCTGCCTCGCCGGTTCACCTCGTCTGTGACATCGAACGTCGCAGCCTCACGATTTCGATGAATCTCCAGGCACCTTCGGATCGACAGCGTGCGAGCAGCCGGGTCAATTGGGTGTTGCGCCAGATCGCCAAAGCCGATCCAACTGACATACATGTCAGGGTTAACTGGCCCGGAAGAGCGTCCCCCACTCAAGCCACGCTCGAGAGCGCGAGAAATGGGGCTCCTGGCTTGATTCCGGATGGCGCCATGCTTCCGACTAGCTTTGACCTGCTCTTGATTCGCGACTTAGCAGGGAAGTTCTCGGGTAGTAAGACGTTCCTCGAGGAAGTGGAGTCCGCTCTGCCGCACTTTTATGAACAAGTGGGCCAGTACCTACGCGAGTACATACCAAGCCCTCCGCGCGTCACCGCGCATAAGAGTACGGAACGCAAACCGGAGCCTGTTGCCCCAGATGAAGGGGCCACTGAAAACTTGCCTGATGGAGCCGAGATGCAGATAGAGACACCCCGAGCCGGACTCAACTAACGCGTTAAGGCGCGCCCTTAGCTGCTTCCATGCCACGCTAATTGCAGTCCGTAGTCGAATCTATTCGAACAAGCTCTCGTCCAGCGGCTCGTTCACCCGCACGTCTTCGTAGTGCATGGTGGCGTAGAGCGTGCCGACGCTGCCGTCGAACCTATACATCGTCATGTCGCGGGTAGGAAGCGGGCTCGTGGAGTCGAAAGGCGTTTCGTACACCATCACGATCACATCGCCGTCGACCTCGGTGACCATGCCGATGGGAGCACCCGCGTCGTCGAACAGGAACTTCGTCTCGCTGCTCTCGGTCACGCCCATGACGTCGAAGCTGCCGGTGTAGGTCACCTGCTGGCCCTCGATGAGGTCGCCGTAACTCACTCTTCCGTCGTAGGTGGCGGTAGCGCCCTCTTGGTCTAGCAGGTTCTGGACCGGGGTATCGAAGACGCTCTCGAAGATCCCGGCCATCTGCGGTGGGACGGGCATGGCCATGTCCATGCCGGGCATGTGCATCACGGTGTTGCCGTCCTGATGGACCATGCGGGTGGTCATGCCGTCACCGAGCTCGGTGATGCTGGCCGCGCGCTTGTTCTCGTAGTCGATCGCCGTGCGGGTGCGCGTCGTGATCTCGCCGCCGTCCTGAGGGATGGTCACCACCATCGTCTGGTCGAGGGTGACCAGGTCGAGGTCCGCTGCGGCCGCGACCATCCCTTCGAGCAGCTCGCGGGCGCGGTCGTCGATCTGAGCGGTAGCCACACTGGTGAGTGGGGCGAGGACAAGCAGAGCCAGAAGGAGGGCTACGAATCGGTTGGGACGGGTTCTCGACATGCCGCTAAGCCTACTCGAACGCCGCCTCTACGTCGGCTCCACCCTCACCTCTACGTTCGTGTTCCACGGGTCGCGGAACGACAGCCCGGCGCTTGATCGCTCGAAGTCGACCGCGGCACGCTCGAGCCGAGTGGTGATGCCATCGACCGTCGCCTCGTCGGGCACCAGAATCTCGAAGCCGTGCAGGCCGCGCGTCGGCTCGCGCGGGCCGGCGCCCCGGCTCTCCCAGACGTTCATGCCGACGTGATGGTGGTAGCCACCGGCCGAGACGAACAACGCGCTCGGCCAGGTGTCGACGGTGACGCCGAAGCCCAGCGCGTCGACGTAGAACGCCCGGGCGGCCGGGATCTCGCCGACCTTGAGGTGGACGTGACCGATCGTCGCTTCCGCCTCGAGTGGAGCGTCGAGTTCCCCTTCGCCGGCGCGGTGCTCGGCGATGAAGCTGTTCGGGTCAACGGGCAGCGTGTCCATGGCGACCGAGCCGTCCTGCCACCGCCACTCGTCACGGGGGCGATCCCAGTAGAGTTCGACGCCGTTGCCCTCAGGGTCGCTGAAGTAGAAGGCGAGGCTGACAAGGTGGTCGGCGCTGCCCGTGAACGACTCGGGGAAGGTGGTCGCTGCCCTTTGCAAGGCGGCGGCAAGGACCGAGCGCTCCTCGAACAGCACGGCCGTGTGATAGAGGCCGGCGGAGCCGCGGGGGGCGGGTGGCAGGTCCGGTCGCGCCAGGAGCCGCAACAACGGTTCGCTACGGCTGCCCAACAAGACCTCGTCAGTAGACGCTTCGAGTCGGTCGAGGCCAACGCCCTGTTCGTAGAACGCCGACGTTCGAGCCAGGTCGGAGACGGCGAGCGTTACGGTTCCAAGGCGTGTTTCCGGGGGTAGCTTCATGAGGGCATTATTCGTGGCGGTTGGCGTTAGAGGGGCATCATGGATAGCGGCAGGCGGGAACCAGGTCAACCGCTAGGCTCAATTGATACCGTTGTCGTATAAGACTACGGTCTAATAGGACTACGGTCTTATAGGACTACGGTCTACGAGCACGCTGCGGGCTGTGCCAACTGCCCGCCGCCCCACCTCAAGCCCTGCCCGGCTCGACTTTCCGTCGCCTGGCGAGAGTCACCAGCGCTGCGCCGACAACCATGGAGAGAGCCAACGCGATGAACAGGGCGCGGTTGTCGAACACGTCCATAAGGCTCCCGACCACGGCCGGTCCCGCGATCGAGGCGGCCGAGCCGAAAAGGTAGTACATCCCCGTGTAGAAGCCGATCTGCGAGGGGCCGCCCTGGTTGACGACGAGCGGGTAGGCGGGTACCAACACGAGCGCCCAGCCGGCGCCGCCGACGGCGAGGATGGCAGGCAGGGAGGTCGGGTCTTCTACTGAGGCCGCCACCAGTGCGGCCAGCGCCAACAGTAGCGCTCCGAAGCGCATGACGTTCGCCGAGGCGAAGCGCTTCGTCAGCCGCCCGGCGGGCACCGCCATGGCCATGAAGGCCAGGCTCGCCGCGCCGATGGCGGTGCCGGCGCCGCCGCCGCTCAGCCCCAACGTCTGAGTGGCGTAGGTGCTGAACTGTGCCTCGAGCGCGGAGTAGCCGAAGAAGTAGGCGAACACCGCCAGCAGCAGCATGCCCGCAGCGCTGCGCTTGCGGCCAAGCAACTCCTTCATGTCCGCAACCAGCCCGGTGACTACGGGCGCTTCCTCCTGGATGGCGCCTTTCTCCACGAAGTGCGGATGCCGGTCGGAGGCGAGTAGCACGAAAACGAGTGAGACGAGCACTATCGCGCCCGACACCGCGAACGGCATCCAGACGGCCTGGTCGAACAGCGGCGCAAGCAGCAGCAGCCCGATGGCCCCACCGGCGGCGCCCATGAGCGTGATGATGCCGTTGGCCGCGCTGCGCCTGTCGTTAGGAACATGATCTGGCATCAGCGCCACCAGTGGCGCCCTGAACACGGTGATGGCAAGCAGGAAGGCGATGTCGACGGAGAGGAGCGCGACCAGACTGGTGCCGGCGAACGGCAGCGCGGCGAACAGCAGGCCGGTGAGTGGCATGCCGACGAGCAGGAACGGCAGGCGCTTGCCAAGCGGGCCGTCGAGCCGGTCGGACCAGGCGCCGATAAGCGGCATGAGTACCAGCGCCAGGACGTTGTCCACTCCCATCACCACCCCGCGCCAGCCGCTGCTGCTGATGAACTGGCCAAGTAGGAGCGGCATGAACGTGTTGTAAAGGGCCCAGGTGGTCGCCAGGCCCAGGCTGCCGGCGCCGAGGCCAAGCAGCCGCGGCGTGGTCAGGCCGAGAGGACTATGCTTCCCACCGTCGTTGTTCAAGAGGTGTCGATGTTACGACAGCGACTAGCGTGGTGCACGTCATAGTTCCCATCAGCCTTGGCTCTAACCTTGCCGGGAGAGGTGACCGGTAAATGGCCGAGAAGGAACAGCAACGCCCACCCCAGGAGCAGGACAGGCAACCGGGTCACGAAGACGAGATGACGCCTCGCCCCCGCTACGAGGGCAAGGACTACAAGCCGGCGGGTAAGCTCGCCGGCAAGGTCGCCCTCATCAGCGGCGGGGACAGCGGCATCGGGCGCGCGGTCGCCGTTCACTTCGCCAAGGAGGGAGCCGACGTCGCGATTCTATACCTCGAGGAGAACGATGACGCCCGTGAGGCCAAGGCACACATCGAGCGCGAGGGCAGGCGTTGCCTGTTGTTGTCCGGCGACATCGGCGAGGCCGTGTTCTGTCGGCAGGCGGTCGAACGCGTGGTGAGCGAGTTCGGCGGGCTGCATGTGCTGGTCAACAACGCCGCCGAGCAGCATGAGTCCAAGGAGCTAAAGGACATCTCCGACGAGCAGATGGAGAGGACCTTCAGGACCAACTTCTTCGGCTTCTTCTACCTCACCAAGGCCGCACTCGAGCACCTCAAGAGCGGCAGCGCGATAGTGAACACGACCTCGATAACCGCGTTCAGGGGCAGCCCACACCTCATGGACTACGCCGCCACCAAGGGCGCGATCCTCTCGTTCACCCGCTCGCTCGCCACGAACCTCGCCGACAAGGGCATCCGCGTCAACGCGGTGGCGCCGGGTCCGATCTGGACGCCGCTCATCCCGGCCAGCTTCCCGGCTGACCAGGTGGCTACCTTCGGCAGCGACCAACCCATGGGCCGGGCCGGTCAGCCCGAGGAGGTCGCGCCGGCGTACGTGTACTTGGCTTGTGACGACTCCTCGTACGTCACGGGCCAGACGCTCCACGTTAACGGCGGCGAGATAGTCGGCGGCTGAGGGATCTCAGCTCGAGTATCCGCCGCCAGTTACTCCGTGGCGTCATAGTTCATGGCTCGCTGGTGCAGCGCCGCTTCCTCCTGCGCGGCCTGGAGTTCGGCGGCCTCCTGCTTGGCGGCGGCGAGAACCTCGGCCGCCAAACGCTGGTCGAAGGCCTTGCTGCGGTCGCGGAACAGCGCCGCTCCCGCCAGCAACATCATCGTGACCGGCGTGGTCAGGATGACGAAGACCAGCACCAGGATCTCGTGCACCACGGCGCGCGTGCCTAGTGCCGTGAAGCACACGATCGAGCCGATCAGGATGCAGGCGTTGCCCAAGGTAAGTCCCAACGTCGGCGCGTGCACGCGGTCGTAGAACGTCTTCAGCCGCACCAGGCCGACGGTGCCGATGAGCGACACCAGCGCGCCGAACAGCACCAGGAGGCCGACCGCGAAGGCCGCCACGGGCTGGAGTTCGGGCACCTCCATCACTCGATTACCTCGCCGCGCATGAGGAACTTAGCGAGCGCCGAGGTGCTGGCGAAGCCGACGAAGGCGATGATGAGAGCCGCCTCGAAGTACGCCGCGCTGCCGGTGCGTATCCCGAACACGATGACAAGCAGCATGCCGTTGATGTAAAGCGAGTCGATGCTGGTTACGCGGTCTTGCGCGCGCGGGCCCCGGAAGAGGCGGTAGGCAGAGAGGCACAGCGCCAGGGCGAGGAACACCTGAGCGGCGAAAAGGGCCGCGGCCAGGAACTGCTGGCTTAGGCCGCTCACTCGAAGATCTCCATGAGCAGTCGTTCGTAGCGCAGCTTGATGGTCCGCGCCCAGTAAGCCTCCTCGACGAGGTCGAGGACGTGGATGGTCAAGACGCCGGTGCGCCGGTCGTGGGCGGCCCAGAACGTGCCGGGGCTGGAGGTGATTATCGTCGCCAGCGCGGCAAGCCCGTGGCGGCTTCGGAGCTGCAGTGGGATGTTGACGAAGCCGGACGTCGGCGTGCGCCGGTCGAGGTTGAGGATGCCGCCGATGAGCGTGAAGTTCGACATCATGACGTCGTAGGCGACGATGACGAACAGCCTTAGGAGGGCGCCCGGGCGCCTTATGACCGGCGGCGCGGGATCGAGCAGCAGCATCAGGCGCGAGAGGCTGAGGCCGAGGGCCGCGCCGATGAGAAGGTCGAGCGGCGCCAGTGAGCTGTTGAGCATCAACCACAGGGTCGTGAGCAGGGCCGCTAGCAGGGGGTATGGCACGAAACGCTTCACGGCGCGATCCCGAGGACGCCGCGGATGTACTCGAGCGGCGCGGCAAGGTATGCACTGGTGGCCGTGAGGTAGGCCATCACCGGTGCGGCGAACACCGTTATCCCCACGCACAAGGCGATCAACACGGCGATGGGCACGGCCTCTAGCGAGCGCACCTCGATCGCGGGCAGGTCGTCACCCGACTGCCAGAAGACGTCGATGCCCTTGCGAAGCAGTGACAGCAGGATGGCCAGGCCGGAGAAGATCACCAGGCCCGCCATGATCCACATCGCGGCCGGCGCCGCGGCGACGTCGGCGACAGCGCCCGCTACGATCGCGAACTTCGCGAGGAAGCCCGAAAGCGGTGGCAGGCCCGCAAGCACGAGCGCGCACAACACGAAGGAGCCGCCGAGCATCGCCGTGCCGGCGGGGATCGCGATGCCGACCTCGTAGCCCTCGAACTCGCTGCGCAAGCTGGCATCGTAGTCGTCCCCGAACACCGGCTCGACGGCCTGGACGGGCGGCCGGATGTCGCGCAGGCGAGCGATGAGCTCCGACAGCAGGAACGCCGCTCCCGTCGCCAGCGTGGCGCCGATGAGGTAGTAGAGCGCTCCTGCGATGATTCGCTGGTCGCCGGTGCCGATGGCCGCCACCAGCGTGCCGGCCGAGATCAGTGTGGCGAAGGCCGCCATGCGCGGCAGCTCGTCGACCGAGAGGATGCCGACGATACCGTAGAGCAGCGTCGCGAGACCGCCGTACAACAGCCATGGGGTCATGAACTCCAGGATGCCGGCCGACGGCATGGCGCCGGCCAGCATCGTGACGCGCAGCAGCACGTAGGCGCCGACCTTGCTCATGACGACGAAGATCGCGGCGACCGGCGGCGGTGCGGCCGGGTAAGCGCGCGGCAGCCAGAAGCTGAGCGGCCACACGCCCGCCTTGGTGAGGAACGCAACGCTGAGGATCGCCAGACCCGTCTTGAACAGGCCAAGCTCTTCGGCAGGCAATGACCCGGCGCGAAGCATGATGTCGGCCAGGTTGAGCGTGCCGGTAACGGCGTAGATGAGGCCGACGCCGATGAGAAAGAGCAGCGATGAGGCGAGGTTGATGGCGATGTACTGCAGGCCCGCCCTCACGCGCTCGCGGCCGGCGCCGTGGAGCAGAAGGCCGTACGAGGCGGCGAGCAGTATCTCGAAGAAGACGTAGAGGTTGAAGAGGTCGCCGGTGAGGAAGGCGCCGTTGAGGCCCATGAGTAAGAGCAGGAAGAGGCTGTGGAAGCGCGGGCCCACGATGGCCCAGCCCGAGACCGCGAACAGGAACGCGGCCGCGCCAAGCAGGCTGGTCACGCTCAGCATCAGTGCCGAGAGGCGGTCGACGACAAGCACGATGCCGAACGGCGCCGGCCAGTCACCGAGGCGATAGACGATCGTGGCGGGGGCTCCCTCCGCGCCGACGATGCTTAGCAGCACGAAGGAGACGAGCACGAGCGTAGCGGTGGCCGCCGCGCCGATGCCGGCCTTGAGCTGGCGGTGGCGTTCGTTGACGAGCAGCATCACGGCGGCGAGCACCAACGGGACGACGATCGGCAGGATGGGAAGGTGGGGCGTGAGGTCGACGAGCTGACCGCCGATCGGACCGCTCAAACCC
>DASROV010000133.1:0-3792 GCA_035646755.1 Trueperaceae bacterium
TCTCGCCTGCCACGCGTCGAAGGGGCTCACCGCGCGCACCAGCATCATCTTCGGCCCGCCCGGGCATGCGTACGTATACCTCATCTACGGCATGTACGACATGTTCAACGTGGTGGCCGAAAGGACCGGCGTCCCGCACGCCGTGCTGGTGCGGGCCGTCGAGTTCCTCGGCGAGGAACCAGGAAAGCCTCGGGGCAACGGGCCGGGCCGCTTGACGAGGGCTCTAGGCATAACGCGTGCCCACAACGGCGCCTCGTTGCTGCTGCCGCCCATCACCATCCATGACGGCCAGGCGCCGGCGGTGATCGACGTCAGCGCGCGCGTCGGCGTGGCGTACGCCGGGCGCTGGGCAGACGAGCCGCTACGCTACTTCGATGCGGCCAGCCCCTTCGTGTCACGGCCCAGCCCGCGCCAGCTTGGCAGTGGCCGACGATAACCGGGTTCAGGCGTCCGGGAACTCCTCCTTCGGAGTGCGGCTGACGTCGCGCACGCCTTCCACGTACGGCTCGATGTGGACGGTGATGTCGATGCCGTCGAGCGAGTCGCGCACGCTCTTCTCGACGCCCCTCGCGACCTCGTGCGCCTCCGCGACGCTCATGCCGCTGTCGACGAACAGGTCGACCTCCGCGAAGCGGGCGGTGCCGGCCCTACGGGTGCGCAGCCGGTGGTAGCCGCGGACCTTCGGCACCTCGTCGAAGGCCGCGATTATGCGCGCCTCTTCCTCTTCCGGCAGGCGCTCGTCGAGTAGCCTCGAGACCGACTTTCTCATCACGTAGACGCCCGTGTACACGATGTTGGCCGCGACGGCGAGCGCGACAAGTGGGTCGATGCGCTCCCAGCCCGTGAGGGCCACTAACCCGACACCGACGATCACGCCGGCCGAGGTCCACACATCGGTGAGGAGGTGGCGCGCGTTGGCCTCGAGGGCCGCGGACTCACTGTCCTTCGCCACCCTGAAAAGGTGCATGGCCAGCCCGCCGTTGATCACCGACGCAACGCCGGCAAGGACCACCCCGGCGAGGACGTTCTCCAGCGACTGCGGCTGCAATAGCCGCTGGACGGCGGTGTAGCCGATGAACAGTGCGGCGACGATGATCAGCGCAGCTTCGATGACGCTCGAGAGGTACTCGGCTTTGTTGTGGCCGTATGGGTGCCGGTAGTCCGGCGGCGTCGCCGACACGGCTATGGCCACCGACAGCACCACGGCTGCGACCAGGTTGACCACCGACTCGCCGGCGTCGGACAACAGACCGACGGAACCCGTTGTCAGGTAGGCGCCGAACTTCAGCGCCAAGATCACGACCGCCCCAAGCAGGCTTAAGGTAGCTGCCTGGCGTCGCGCGGTCAGGGTGTTTCGGGCTCCTCGCCCCCGTCAACTGCGGCGTCGGACGCGTCGGCGCCGGCGAGGTCGTCGCCTTCGTCATCGCCGCCCACGTCGTCGGACTCGAGCTCGCCGCTGGCCATCTGCGCCATCAGCGCCTCGAGTTCGGGGCCTTCGTAGTCGGTAACGGTCTCGGCGATGAGCGCCGAGGCCGCCTCGGCCTGCGCCTCGGGGACGAGGACGTAGGTAGTCATGACGCTAGTCGTGCCGAGGTGCGAGATCGCGTCGGAGTGCAGGTCGAGCCCGCGCACCATGACAACGTAGCCATCATCCTCCAGCAGCGCCGCCACCATCTCGGCCAGCGGCGCCGCGGGCGCCACATCGACCACCGTCCAGTTGTCACCGTTTACAAGTAAGGTCTCGCCCTTCATTATGGCGTCCTCTCCGTCCACTTCTGGCACTGCGTGCCGAGCCGCGTCGTCCTCAGGCAGCGAGGAAGGCAAGAGCCAACTCCCGGTAAGCGCGCCTGGCGATCTCGAGGTCGGCGACGGCGACGCTCTCGTTGGTCGTGTGGGCGAGCTCCTCTTCGCCCGGGCCGAAGCCGATCACCGGCGCCCCCGCTTTCGCGAGGTGCGGAGCGTCGGTGCAGAACCACCAGGTACCTTCCTGAAGCGTCATGCCCTCGGCAGCGAGGGCGCGCCGCAACGCCGTACGAGCGAGCGCCGGCGCGGGGTGGTCTTCCGGCACCAGGTACGGCGGCGCCACGCGCTCGTAGGAGGCGCTTACCTTGCCGTTCGCGCTCTTGGCGTGCTCGAGCGGCAGGCAGAACTCGACCCGGGGGTCGTTGGTGAGCGTCCTGAGGCGAGCAAGGATGTCAGCCGGTTCATCGCCCGGGATGTTGCGGTAGTCGATGATCAGCTCGGCCCGCCCTGGCACGACGTTGGCACCCTTTAGCGGATATGTCACCAGCCTGGTGGGCGTGGCGCTCGAGCCGCGCAGCGGCCCTCCCGAGGGCAGTTCGAGTCCCTCCAGCGCGGCCACGAACCGCGCAGCGTGGCCGAGGGCGTTCTCCCCGAGTTCCGCCTTGGCGGCGTGGGCGATGGCGCCAGGGAAGACAACCTTCACCTCCACCCGGCCGCGGTGGCCGAGCTTGAGCTGCAGCTTGCTCGGCTCGCCGAGCACGACGACGTCGCTCCGCACGGTCTGGCTGAGGTGTCTGGCGCCGAGCCCTCCCACCTCCTCCTGCACCACGCCGCTCACCAGCAAGGTGCCGTTGAAACCGTTCTCGGCCGCGTCTGCCGCCGCCATGACCATGCAGGCAAGGGCGCTCTTCATGTCGCAGGCTCCGCGTCCCCACAAGCGGCCGTCGGCGACCACGCCGCCCAAGGGTGGGTGGGGCCAGAGCGACTCGTCGCCGACGGGAACGGTGTCGATGTGGCCGTTGAGCATGACGACCGGGCCGTCGCCGCGCAGCAGCTTGCCGATAGCGTTGCCGGCATCATCGATGTAGGCCTCGTCGAAGCGAAGCTCGTTCATGGTCCGCACGAGCAGCTCGGCGGCCGGCCCCTCGCTCCCGGTCTGACTCGGTGCCCTTAGCAGGTCGGCGGCAAGCTTCACGACGGCATCGGTCCCCATGCCGGCATCATACGAAGATTCGCTGCCGCCTTCGGGCGTGCCGCACTATGCTTATGGCGTGACTACAGCCCGAGCAGGCGGTGCGCTCGCCGGTCCGCTCGCCGGCCCCCAGACGTGGGAGTGCGGGGCCTGCGGTCATAGCAACCGGCCGGGCGACACCGGGATCGCGGCCCTAACCTGCGAGGCGTGTGGGGTCGCCAAGCGTTACTGGCTCGACCCGCCGCTCGACCTGCCTTCCCAACTCTCGCTCACCGCGGTGCCTGGCTTC
Organism: Trueperaceae bacterium; assembly: GCA_035646755.1. Classification (GTDB taxonomy): domain Bacteria; phylum Deinococcota; class Deinococci; order Deinococcales; family Trueperaceae; genus DASRWD01. The sequence continues at coordinate 3,225 of DASROV010000133.1, forward strand.
TGGTTCGGTGTCGGCTGGTTGCTTGCGGCCATTGTCGGTGGCGTGGTGTGGCTCTCACCGTCGCTTACTGCGCTCTCCGGGCTCGGCAGGAACTTCGTGCTGTTCGAGGTGGCAGCGGCGCTTTACGCCGCCGCTTCATCGTTCCTAGACGGCGCTTGGGAGCGCTGGTTCAACCAGGTCGACCTGGCCGTTCCTGACCACTCCGCCACCGGCCAGCCGTTCTCGGCGACACTGACGCTGGTGCCGTACCGCTCGCTGAAGCGCGTGAGCGTGAACATCCGCCTCGTCGACCGGTTCTACGAGCGCGAGGGCACAAGCGGCGTGAAGACCAGCTCCCGGGTCCTCGGCTCGTTCCAGATGCTGCGGTCTGGCGAGTTGCGGGGCAGGCGGTCCGCCATCTTCGAGGCCGGCTTCACGACACCGTTCCCCGCCACCAAGCACAGCGACGTCATGGCCGAGATCGGCGCCGACGTGCTCGACGTCGTCGGGCGCTTCGTGCCGGCGCTACGCTGGAACGCCCGCAATCTGCGAGAACACGGCGGCTACATCGTGGAGGCCACAGTGACAG
>DASROV010000134.1:0-2547 GCA_035646755.1 Trueperaceae bacterium
CGATCGGTGAAGTCGAACCGACCCTCCGACCAAGTCAACAGGTCGCCGACGACCTCGAGTATCTGCCGCTCGAGCGCCAGCCTCAAGTCTTCTTCACGTAAGAGTCCCATCTGGCTGGCCATCAGCCCAAGCTGGGTTCCAGGGTTTTCCGTGTGCTGCCGCCTGAGGATCTCCTGCACCTCGTGCGCGCTGAGGAGGTCCATGCGCACCAGGATCTCGCCGAGGTGGACGCCGGGAGTGACGTGAGCGTAGCGGATGCGCCCCACGTCGAAGTAGATGCGAGCCCGCGCCTGACCGCGCTGCACCGTGAGCACCCCCGACTTCTGGCCGGTGGCGATCACCTGGAAGATGTCGGAAAGCGGGACGTTGCGCAGGCTGCCTTCGATCACGCGCTCACCCTCGCTCGACCTCGGGGAACAGCGCGCCGGCGACAGCCGGGGTCGGCAACCCGAGATGGCGGTAGGCCGCCTCGGTGGCGACGCGCCCGCGGGCGGTGCGCGCCAACAGGCCGCGCTGGATGAGGAACGGCTCGTAGACCTCCTCGAGCGTCGTGCTGTCCTCGCCGACAGCCGTGGCCAGCGTGTCGAGTCCTACCGGCCCGCCCACGAACTTGTCGACTATCGCGCCGAGGATGGCGCGGTCGCGGCGATCGAGGCCGGCGTCGTCGATGCCGAGCGTCTCCAGCGCCGCTCTGGCGCGAACCAAGGTGATGGCGTCCTCACCGGCGACCTGGGCGTAGTCGCGCACCCGTCGCAACAGCCGCTTGGCGATGCGCATGGTGCCGCGCGAGCGCCGGCCGATCTCGAGCGCGGCGTCGTCATCGAGCCGGTAGCCGAACCGCTCGGCGTCCTTGCTTACGCCCCTGGCCAGCTCCTCGCCGTCGTAGTACTCGAGGTGCTCGATGATGCCGAAGCGGCTCCGCAGGGGGCCGGTGATGAGCCCGGGCCGAGTCGTCGCGCCGACCAGCGTGAACCGCGGCAGCTCGAGCCTTATCGAGCGCGCGGCTGGGCCTTGACCGAGGACGATGTCGATCTTGAACTCCTCCATTGCGGGGTAGAGGTGCTCCTCGGCCACGTGCCCGAGGCGGTGGATCTCGTCGATGAACAGCACATCGCCCTCTTCGAGGGAGTTGGTGAGGATGGCCGCTAGGTCGCCCGGCTTCTCTATTGCCGGGCCGGAGGTGACGCGGATGCCCACGCCCATCTCGTTAGCGACGATGTGGGCGAGCGTGGTCTTGCCTAGGCCGGGTGGTCCGTAAAGCAGGAGGTGATCGAGCGGCTCGCCGCGGCTGAGGGCGGCCTCGATGTACACTTCAAGCTTCTTTTTCAAGCGCGCCTGGCCGACGTACTCGAGCAGGGTGGTCGGGCGCAGACGGACGTCCTCCACGACGCGGATTCTAACATGGCCACACGGCGCGCCCGCGTCGCGGTGACGGCGCGGTAATCTGGCACGCGAGGCGGTAAGGAAAGTGCCGTTCACGGGGCCAAGCGGTCGCCCTTTCGAAGCCGGCTGCCGCGCGCGGGAGGATAAGCTAACGTTGCGCTCTCACACCATCCAGATCGGCGCCCAGCGCCGTGAACTGCAAGTAGTGGACGTCGGCGCGGTCTCGGTCGCGCTGCTCAACCTGCTCGGCGACACCGCCCTCACCGAAGCGGCCGCCGACGAACTGGTCGCGCGGATCCCGCCAGGCATCGAGTGCTTCGTCACGCCGGAAGTGAAGGCCGTGCCGCTCGCGCACGCGATGAGCGTCCGTACGGGGTTGCCGTACGTGGTCGCCCGCAAGACGGTCAAGCCGTACATGATCGACCCCGTTACCCGCAGCGTCTTGAGCATCACCACCGGCAGACCGCAGCTGCTCGTCATCGACGGCGCCGACGTGAAGAGGCTGGCAGGCAAGCGCGTGGCCATCGTCGACGACGTCGTGTCGACGGGCGGCACCCTCGACAGCCTGCTTGAACTGCTCGAAGAGGTAGGCGCCAAGGTCGAGGCGACTCTTGTGGTGTTCACCGAAGGCGACGCGCGCGACGACGTCATCGCGCTCGGCCACCTGCCGCTGTTCCCGAGCGTGCCAGCCGGCGGCGACTCATGACCAGTCGGAGTTGACGCGACGATGCTGAACCAGGGCGCCAAGGACACCATCCGCGAGCGGCTCAACATCGCCGACGTCATCGGTGAGGTGGTGAGCCTCAAACCGGCAGGCAAGGCCCAGCTAAAGGGGCTGTGCCCGTTTCACAGCGAGAAGACACCGAGCTTCCACGTTCACGTCGATCGTGGGTTTTACTACTGCTTCGGCTGCCAGGCCAAGGGGGACGTCTTCGACTTCGTCATGCAGACCCAGGCGCTCAGCTTCCCCGACGCACTCAAGGTGCTAGGCGACCGGGCCGGCGTCGAGGTAACCAGCCAGGCTCCTCACGACCACAAACGCCGCGACCTGGTGGCGATAAACCAACTGGCCTCGGCCTTCTTCCGCGCCGCCCTTACGCGGGAGGTAACCGCTTATCTCCGCGGCCGCGGCCTCAGCGACGAGAGCCTCGAGGAGTTCGAGAT
>DASROV010000135.1:0-4474 GCA_035646755.1 Trueperaceae bacterium
CGAGCTCGCGGACGTCGACCTGCCTGACGATGGCTCGGCCGCCCGCCTCTTCGACCGCCGCCTTGGTCTCCGCGGCGCCGGCCTCGTCGCTGTAGAAGGTCACGCAGACGTCGGCGCCCTCCTTGGCGAACTCGATGGCGATGGCCTGGCCGAGGCCGGATTCGGCGCCCGTGACGATGGCGATGTGGCGTGCGAGTCGGCGGTTGTCTGTTGCTCTTTGGGTCATGGTCTTCCGAGGGTAGGCGCTTGATCCAGCACTCGTGTCAGTGCGGCATGAGAAGCGTGCGGGAGCTTGCATGGCCCAGAGAATGGCAAGATCGTCTGGTGCGCTTCGCTGCGATACGAAACGGCCTCTTACTCGGTTTCGGCCCCGGTGCCGCCTTGGGTGTCGGTCGTTTCGCGTACGCCCTGGTGCTGCCGGCAATGCAGGCCGACCTCGGGCTCTCCTTCGCCCAAGCGGGGTTCCTCGGCAGCGCCAACACCGCCGGCTACCTCGTCGGCGCGCTTACCAGCCACAGGGTCCTGGGCGCCGTCGGTTACCGGCGCGGTTTCTACGCCGCCTTGGTACTGCAGACGCTCGCCATCGCGCTCCTGGCGCTCGGCCCTGGCTTCGCGGTCTTCGCCCTCTTGCGCACGGCGCAGGGCGTGCTCGGGGCGTTCGTGTTCGTTGGGGGCGCGGCCTTGTTGTTGGCAAGCGGCAGCCGCGCGACGGGGCTGGGGGTGTACTTCGGCGGCGTGGGTATCGGCATCGTGGTCTCGACGCTGGTGCTGCCGCTGATGTCGCGTTGGCAAGTGGGCTGGCAGTCGGGTTGGCTGCTGCTATCGCTCTTGGCCGTGGCGATGACGGTGGTGGCGTTCTTCGCGCTACCCGGCCTGCGCGAGCCGCCAGCACCGAGCAGCGGGGGCACCGGCAGCTTGCGCCCCGTCGCCCTTGCGCTGGTCGTGTACGGTCTTTACGGCGCTGGCTACATCGGCTACATGACGTTCGTCGGCGCGGGCTTGAGCGTCCCACTCGGAGGCATCTGGGTGGTGCTCGGCGTGGCCTCGGCCCTCACGGGTCTGGTCTGGGGTCCCGTGGCCGAGCGCTTCGGCGGCGTGGTGTCCATGCGACTGATCCTGTTGGTCCTCACGGTCTCGAGCCTCTACCCGTTGCTGTTGCGGTCGCCGTACGTGTCGGCGTTCCTGTTCGGCGTGTCGTTCCTCGGGGTTATCACGGCAATCACCAGCATCTTCAGGGAGCGGCTGCCGCCGGAGGCGTGGGCGCGGGCCATGGGCCTGTCGACCGCCGCCTTCGCGCTCGGGCAGGCCTTGGGGCCGAGCCTGAGTGGACTCGCCGGGGATGCGTTCGGCGGCGCCACCGGCGCTCTCGGCGCCGCCAGCGCTCTGCTGGCGGCCGCGTTGCTGATCGCGGCGTTGCCGGTGCGGCGGGCGGCACGACTCTGAGCGTGAGCGACGACGCTGGTCCGCGGCGCTCGCCGGCTAGCACAGCGGCGCAGCGCCGCGTGCTGTGGGCCGTGCTCCTAATCAATCTCGGCCTGTTCGTGATCGAGGCCGTCAGCGGCCTGGTGTCGCGTTCGCTCGGCCTGGTCGCCGACGGCCTCGACATGCTCGCCGATGCCGCCGTCTACGGCCTGAGCCTGTTGGTGGTCGGCCGCGCCACTGTACGCAAGCGTGCGGTGGCGAGGGCAAGCGGCTACCTGCAACTGTGCCTGGCGCTGATCGGCCTGGTTGAGGTTCTTAGGCGCTTCCTCGGCGAGGAGCCGCTGCTGCCCGACTACCGCACGATGATCGTGGTCTCGCTGCTGGCACTCCTCGGTAACGCCGTGAGCCTCTACCTGCTTCAGCGCTCGAAGAGCAGCGAGGTCCACATGAGCGCCAGCAAGATCTTCACCAGCAACGACATCGTCATCAACCTCGGCGTGATCGCTGCCGCCGTGCTGGTTAGCCTGCTCGGTTCGAACCTTCCTGACCTGATCATCGGCGCGGCCGTGTTCGTGATCGTCAGTAGGGGAGCGCTGCGGATCCTGCGGTTGTCGCGTCAGCCCGCGGCCTGATCGTCAGTAGAGCTGCTGGAAGCTGCTCGGCACCGACTCACTTGGCTTGCCGAAGGCGGGGAGCGGCAATCTCAACTCGGTGGCCGCGTCGAAAGCGTGCACCGCCTGCTCGCTAGTTGCGTAGAGGCCGACGTCGTCGGGCGGCATGTAACGGACGTCGATGCTACCGAGGTCGCTAGGCAGGGGCCCGGAGGTGACGAGCACTATCGCGCTGGCATTACCGGGGTCGCGGCCGACGGAGCTGAGTCCGACCGGCGTCCCGTTGACAAGCACGGTGAAGTAGCCGCCATAACTGGAGCTGGCGTTTATCGCCCGGTCGAGGACCAGCCTCAGTGTGTCGACGCCGCTGCGCTCGATGCGTACCAGGCGCGGCCCTCGACGGTCAACCGAGCGCGAGCCCTCGGCCTCCCAGACCTCGGTGAGGAACGCGTGTGCGAGCCTTGAGCCGAGGTACTTCTGGCCCGCGCTCCCGAGGTGGATCTCGTCGCTCATCGGTAAGTCGTGTGCGACGACCAAGCGGTAGTACGAGGGCGCGTTGCCGGCCGAGCCGGGGTCGGCGCCGGGCTGGACGACGTTGGTGTTGACGGCGCGAGGATCGAGCGCGCGCTGCATCTCCCGTATCGCCTGGTAGGCGAGGTTCCTGTCGGGTTCGGTGGAGTTGAAGAGGCGGTTGGCCAATTGCACGAAGAGGATCGGCGGCGAGCCCGGAAGACCGTCGTGGAACGCCTCGAACACCTGCCTCGTGCGAGAGGTGTACAAGTCGCGCTCGGCCGCGTATTGGGAGTCGCTCTCGCCCTGATACCAGGCCACGGCGCTTACCGGCATCTCGAGATCGTCGGCCGCGAACATTGCGCGTTCGAACGCGTTGTCGAAGAGGCCCGAGCTGCCTCCGGGTAGCCAGTACCTCATGGCTTTGCCGCCGACCGCGGCCTGCACGAGGTAGACGTCACGTCCGGTGGCCTGCTTGAGGTCGTTGCCAAGGCGGACAAGGAACGAGTGCTGCTTCGCTTCCGGATAGGTGTCGGTCGGCTCGGCGGCCGTCACCCAGTGCCAGTCGCTTGACGACGCGCCCTCGGTGAGCATGAACACGCCGTCGATAGCCACCTCTTTGCCTTCCGGGAAGGGGAGACCCCTGCCGGCCGCGTTCGATTGCCCGGCTACCAGGATCAGTATCTTCTCGGGTCCGGTGCCAGGTTCCTCGCCAGGGGGCTCTTCCCCTGGGGGTTCTTCGCCTGGTGGTTCTTCGCCTGGTGGTTCTTCGCCGGGGGGCTCCTCGCTCGGCGGCGTCGAATCGAGCCTGAGCTCGCGAGTAACGCCACCGAAGAGGTTGCGTGCACTCAAAGTGAAGAGAGTGGGCCCCGTCGCGTCGAGTTCGTAGCTGTCGAGGCCGGTGACCTCGATATTCAGGCCTTTATCGGACGTGAGGTGCACGGACGCCTCGTTCGCCACGGTCCATGACAGGGTCACCGCGGTCGTCTCGTCTTCGGCCAGGATCGTCGGCGAGGCGCTGAACTCCTCGATCACCGGCATCGCGAAGGGGTCGGAACACGCCACAAGCAGCAGCAACGGCAGCAGCCACAGCCCCAGGCGCTTCCTGGCGGCGAGGCGGTCATGGCGTGGGCGGGTGACGTCCGTGTGGCGCATGTGAACTCCGTAACGCGGTGTCGAACGGTGTAGGTGGCGCGGAAACGGCGTGCTGGCTTCCGCCGAACCCGAAGCTACCGTGCCTTCATGAGGACTCCACCGGCATTTGGTTGAGGGTGATTCAGGCGGTGGTAAGACAGGGCCGATTCCTCACGGCCCAACGTCGACCGTACGTACGTCGAGCAGCAGGCCCGCGATCTCGGGGTGGAACGTGGTGACGATCAGCGATTCGGCCGAGTCGCGGTAGAGCAGCCGGGCACCGGCCGGCACGTTGCCGAGCGTCCCGTCGCAGGCCACCGAGGGCGACTGTTGGCCGGGCGGTCGCGATGACCACCAGATCCGGCAAGAGCCCAATGGCGGCAGGTGGCCGCGCGGAACCTCGAAGCGCGGTGCGCCAACCTCGGCTGGAGGACCGTCGAGAGCCTCGAGCGACTTCGCGTCGTAGTACCGCATGTCACCGACGAGGTAAGGCACGGCGACGCTGTAGGCGCTGATGCCCACCGCGTCCGACGTGGCCCTGTAGATGAGCCAACCGCCGAGCGGCACGTCGTGGCGGGCCCCCTCGCAGGAGCCGGGCTGCGACTGCTGGCCAGGGGGCTGACCAGGAACCCACACGCGGCACTCGCCCGGAGCCGGCAGGTGGCCGTGGGGGATATCGGGCAGGCGGTCGGGGAGCGTCACGATCACGATGGCCGCGGTGGCTTGGGCGAACGCGGCTAGGGCGACGAGTGCGAGCGGAAACCGCAGGTGGCGTTTCATGGTCGTCATCCTAAGGG
>DASROV010000136.1:0-8080 GCA_035646755.1 Trueperaceae bacterium
ACCCTTGACCTCGATGATCACGTCCGACAGACGGGCGGTGACGAGCTGGATCGAGCGGATCGCGTCGTCGTTGCCCGGCACGATGAAATCAAGGACGTCGGGATCTGAGTCGGTGTCGGCCAGGCCGACGACGGGGATGCCGAGCTTGTTGGCTTCCTTTACCGCTATCGCTTCCTTGGTCGGGTCGATGATGAACAGCGCGTCAGGCAGCCGGGTCATGTCCTTGATGCCGCCGAGGTAGCGCTGGAGCCGACCGAGCTCCTTGCCGAGGTCGATCTGCTCCTTCTTCGTGAAGCGCAGGATCGACTCGTCACCGAACATCTGCTCGAGGTCCTTGAGGCGCTCGACGCGGGTGCGCATGGTCTTGAAGTTAGTGAGCAGTCCGCCGAGCCAGCGCTCGTTGATGTACGGCATGCCGCAGCGCTTGGCTTCGGCCGCCAGGATCTCCTGAGCCTGCTTCTTGGCGCCGACGAACAGGATCGTGCCGCCACGGGCGGCGACGTCGCGCAGGAAGTCGAACGCCTTCTCGCTCTCGACCAGCGTCTTCTGCAGGTCGATGATGAAGATGCCGTTGCGTTCGGCGAAGATGTAGCGCTTCATCTTCGGGTTGCAGCGCTTGGTCTCGTGGCCGAAATGGACGCCAGCTTCGAGCAGTTGCTTCATTCCCAGGTACGACATGTTTCCTCCAAGGCGGGATGTTGAGGTTGGATTCTGGTGCTCCGCTGAACGGGGCCGGGTGGACCCAGGCTCCGGCTCTCGCGAGCGGCGCAATGAAGGCCGGTCGCTCAAGGCGCCTATGTTCAGGTGGTGGTTCGGCTAGCGAGGACATCCCACTGCCTCGAGCCAAACCTATGAAGTATACACTTACTGCACGGTATTGAGTGCCTCTTGCGCTGCTGAGTATGTCGGGTCGATCTCGAGCGCGCGCTGGTAGGCGTCAGCCGCGCGCTGCAGGTCCTCCTGCGAACCGCGGCGCTGGTAGGCCTGGCCGAGCCAGTAGTAGGCGTCGGCACTTGGCGGTTCGGAAAGCAGTGCACCGTGTTGCGCGCGCCTTATGGCCTCGTCTACCTGCCCGGTCTCGAGGTGCGCCCGCGCCAAATAGGTGAACAGCGGCGGTAGGAACACGGCGCCGTCCATCTGCACGGCCTGCTGCAGGCGCGGCAGGCTGGCCTCGATGTCGCCGCACTCGAAGAGCACGATGCCGAGGTTGGAGGCGGCCGACAGGTTGGTGGGGTCGAGGCTGGCGGCCTGCGACAGCTCGTACTGCGCGGTGCTGCAGTCGCCGAGCCGGTAGGCGATGTCGCCGAGGTTGTTGTGGGCGGTGGCGCTGGTCGGGTCGAGCACGACGGCGCGGCGGAAGGCTTGCTGCGCCAGTTCGAGCTGCTCGGAGTCGCGGTAGACGCGGCCGAGGTTCACCTGCAGGGTGCTCTTCTCGGCGTTGTTCAGGTCCTCGGCGCTGGCAGCCAGATCAGCGGCGCGCTCGAGTGTGGGGCGCGCCTGCTCGAGGTCGCCGAGCTGGTAGAGCACTATGCCCTTGGTGTTCTGCACGCTCGCCCTGTCCGGTGCGATCGCCTCGGCACGCCTGATGGTGTCAAGGGCGTCGGCCAGGCGCCCGCTGTAGGCCGACGGGTCGGCCTGGTACTGGTACTGGTAGGCGTTGGCAAGATGCACGAGGGCGTCGACGTTTTCAGGTTCGATCTCGAGAGCGGCCTGGAACGCCTCGATAGCCTCAGGGTAGGCGCCCTGGCACGACAGGGCGCGACCCTTGCCGACCTGGGCCGCAGCGTTCTCGGGGTCGAGGCGCAACGCCTCCTGGTAGTAGAACTGTGCGAGCGAACAGTCGCCGCGATCGAGATAGAACGCGCCGTCACTAACCAAGGTGGCGGCGTCAGGCGTCGACTCTTCGGCTGCGTCCTGCGCGCTCGCCGTGGCGAGCCCCATCACGAGAAGGGCCGCGCCCAGGAAGCTGAGGAGATGATTGCGATGGTGCCTGGTGCTTATCAACGTGTCCTCCGACGACCGTGTCCGTCTTCGCGAGAAAATTGGATGTGATGACTCTAACATCTCGCCTTCCGCGGCCGCTTCAAGCGCCTGCGGCGTAGCCGGGCGCTCATTGGCGTCAATCATCGCGTCGGCAGGTGAGAGGGCCGTGTGCGGGAGGATGCGATAATCATCACTCTTTTAGTCGTCTGCGACGGGCTAAAGCGTGAACCGGCGAGAGCGTCGGAGCCGCCTCCCGGCCGTGCGTCCGCCAAGGTTGGCCGGCCGCCGCGCGGCGCGGTAGCATGGCCGCTGGTGTCGTTTGCCGGCGCCAACTGCGTGCGCGGCACGCTATCGCCATGCAAGGCGCCGCGTGCGCGCGAGGCCATGGCGCCCGCGAAACGAAGCGTATTTATTTACGGCGCACGAAGGAAGAGATTCTCCAGTGGCAACTCCTCAGCTGTCAGCATCGGTGGGCGACGGAGCCAGCACGACGACGACGACCTGGGCACGGGCCGGCCGCTTGACCGCGCGGCTGGCCTGGCTCTCGCTGGTCGCCAATGCCGTGGTGATACTGCAGGGCGCGGTGGTGCGCATCACCGGCTCGGGTGCGGGTTGCGGCAGCCACTGGCCGACCTGCAACGGGACCATCGTCCCGCTCCAGCCCACGCTCGAGGCGGCGATCGAGTTCAGCCACCGCCTGTTGTCTTTCGGAGTGCTTGTGCTCGGCGCCTGGTTGTTGGTGCGAGCGCTACGCACCCGGCGCGAGCGGCCTGGCCTGGCGACCTTCGCAGTGCTCGCGATGATCCTCCTCGTCGTCGAGGCCCTCATCGGCGGGGCCACGGTCCTCCTCGGCCTCACGGGCGACAACACCTCGGTCGCGCGTGGCGTGTGGGTGGCGAGTCACCTCGTGAACTCGCTGCTGCTAATCGGCGCACTGAGCGTCACTGTCGCCTACAGCCGCGCGAAGCCGCCTGCGTTCCCACTGCGACTCGGCGAGCAGGGAATGCTTGCCACCGTCCTAGGCGTCGGCCTCTTGGCCGCCTTGGTTCTAAGCTTCACTGGTGGCATCGCCGCCATGGGCAACACCATCTTCCCGTCGGACTCTCTAATCGAGGGCTTCCGCGCCGATTTCGATCCCGACTCCCACCCCTTGATAAGGCTGCGCATCTTGCACCCACTCATCGCGGTCGCGGTCGGTACCTATCTGTTCATCGGGTTGGGCCTTAGCTGGTGGCTCAAGCCCGTTCCGCAGGCGAGGCGCGCCGCCCAGGCGCTGCTCGGCGTCTACCTGGCGCAGCTCGTCGTCGGTGTATTCAACCTGGCCCTGCTCGGGCCCGCTGTGCTTCAACTTCTTCACCTGCTGATGGCCGTCGTCGCCTTCGCCCTGCTCGCCGCGCTCACGGTCACGATGCTCGGCGGGGCCGCGGAGTACTCCCGACGCGAAACCAAGCGGGGCGCTACCTTGGAGGGTGCATGAGCGAGACGGACGACGCGAGGCCGCGCCGCGCGACCTGGCGTGACTACCTGATACTCACCAAGCCGAAGGTCATAAGCCTGCTGCTGCTCACCACCGTCGGCGCGATGTTCATCGCCGAGGGCGGGTTCCCCGGTTGGGTGCCCCTCATCGGCATCATGGTCGGCGGCTTCATGTCGGCCGGCGCCGCCGGCGTCTACAACATGGTCTACGACCGCGACATCGACGTGCGCATGAAGCGCACCGCCAAACGCCCGATGGTCACGCAGGTGGTGTCGACCAGGAACGCGCTTATCTTTGGCGTCGCGCTCACCGTGCTGTCGTTCCTCATCATCATGTTGAGCACCAACGTCACGGCGGCGCTGCTGTCGTGGGCCGGAATTGCATTTTATGTGCTCATCTACACCATGTGGCTCAAGCGCAGCACCTGGCAGAACATCGTCATCGGCGGCGCGGCCGGAGCGATCCCGCCGCTCGTCGGCTGGGCCGCCGTTACCGGCGATCTCAGCCTCATGGCCTGGCTGCTATTCGGCGTGGTGTTCGTCTGGACGCCCGTGCACTTCTGGGCCCTGGCGCTGATGGTCAAGGACCAGTACGCCGCAGTCGGGGTGCCGATGGCGCCTTCGGTGATCGGCGAACGCGCCACGGTAATGCAGATGGTGATGTACACCGTCCTCACCATCGTGCTAACGGTGCTGCCGTTCTTCATGCACGAGTTCAGCCCGGCGTACTTCCTCGCCGCGCTCGCCCTGAACGTGGTGCTGGCCGTGCGGGTCGCTGCCCTGTTCCGCCTGGCACGAGCAGGCGTGCCGATCGACCGGGTCGCGGCGTTGCCCCTTTACAAGTACTCGATGTCGTACCTTGCGCTGCTGTTCCTGGCCATGGCCGTCGACCGCATCCTGTTCTGATGCTCAGCGCGAACTGATGGCGGAGGACGGCTCGACGGCGTTCGGGTCGCCCAAGGCCCGGCCTACCGGCCCCAAGCTGCTGCGCCCGCGCTGGATCTTCGGGCACCTGCTGGCCGCCGGGCTCGTCGCGTTGTTCATCGCGCTCGGCTTGTGGCAGGTGCGGCGACTCGACCAACGGCAGGCGCACAACGCGATAGTCATCGAACGCAGTGCTCGGCAGGCGTTGCCGCTTGACGAGGCGTTGGCCGAGAGCGAGGCAGCCGGTGAGGTGTTGGAGTACCTGCCCGTCACCGTCGAAGGCGAGTTCGCGCCCGAGCACGAGGTGCTCCTGCGCGGCCGCAGCATCGCCGGCCAGCCTGGCTTCAACGTGCTCACGCCGCTGGTGTTGGACGGCCAGGACGGGACGGCGACAAAGACCGCCGTGCTGGTCGAGCGCGGTTGGGTGCCCTATGAGAACGACAGCGTGCCGGTGATTGCGGCGCCGCCGCCCGCGGGCGACGTCGAGGTCGCGGGGCGCCTGCGAGCGCCAACGACCCGGCCGCCGGGCGCCAGCGGCCGCTTCGCGCCACGCGATCCCACCGAAGGCGCGCTGGTGCAGACCTACTACGTCGACGTCCAGCGCCTGGCGATGCAGATGCCGTTCGAGCTGCTTGGCGCCTACGTGCAGCGGACGGGCTCGGAGCCGCCACAGCCGGCCCAACTGCCGCTGCCGCTGCCCGAGCCCGAGGTCGACGAGGGGCCACACCGCGGCTACGCCATCCAATGGTTCTCGTTCGCCGTCATCGGCGTCGTCGGCTACGCGATCCTGCTGCGTAAGGTGTGGCGCGAGGGGTAGCCTCTTTACGCTATCGGCAACATCCTTAGTGTCATGCGAGGGCGGTCGGTATCTGAAATGGATACCGAGGGGCTCGCCTTGACACTGTAAGTCCGACTAACTAACCTAGTGTCATGAGCCATCGTTCGGTATCAGATTCAGATACCCGGGCCAGCACCCTGACACGCTCCCTATCGCCCTCGCTGGCTAGGATCGTGGCAGCATTTGAACTCGATGAAGCCTTCCTAGTCGACATCGAAGATCTAGAGCGCCTCCGCCAAGAGGCAAACGTCAAGACAACCGCCAAGGTAATCGCCAAACGGTTACGGGACCGTGGTTGGTTGCTGCCTACGCAGCACGTGGGCGTGTGGGAGTTCGCGCCAGGAGCTCACGCCGGCCCGATTGGGCGAGGTCATCCGTTCATCGAGGTGAAGGCAACGCTGAAGGCCGACCCCAAGTTGAATCTCGCCGTGTGCCTCTCGTCGGCGCTGTGGGCGCATGGCCTTATCGACAAAGCTCCGGAACGCCCCGAGGTCGCGATGCCCAAGGGAACATCTATCCCCGCAGGTCTGAAGAAGTCCGCCCGAGTTGTGTTCTTCAACTGGCGCCTTCCGACGATGTACGTTCGTGACACTCCAACTCACAGTCCCGCCACGATTCTCATGCACTTCGCCGCTCGCCCGGCGGACGTAAGGTCGTGGAGCGCCGTGCTTGACGCGCTTCCTGAACTCTACGAGCAAGTGGAACTATCCGATCTGCACCAAGAGTTAGCGGGAAGGACGGTTGCCGATAGGACGCGCCTTGCCTACCTCATGCAGGGCATTGACTCTCACCTTGCTTTCCGCTTGGCGCCACCTGATCACGGCAAGGTCTGGTTCGGACCTCGCGGCCCCCTTAAGCGGCACAGCCAGACGTTCAATCTCGCCGACACGGTACTTCCGATCTCCCCAGCCGAATTGAAACCGCACTCGCGGAACCGATGACTGTTTACAAGATCGCCCTAACCAAAGGCTATGTTCTTCGACACGCCCCAGCTCAGTCAGCCCAAGGGATCGAAGCTTCCCTTATCGACATAGCTCAGGATCTCCTCTTGCGAGCGCTAGCTGAGGACGGCGTTCTGGAGATGCTGGCGTTCAAGGGCGGCACAGCACTCCGCAAGGTATACGCCGGCGCTCGAGGGCGGTTCTCCACAGATCTCGACTTCTCAGTGGCGGGCCTAGAAGATGATCCCGTTGGTGTTAAAGAACTGGTCGAGGAGGCGGTAGATGGGAAGGAGATCGGTCCGTTTCGCTATCGCGTTCTAGACCACAGGGAGCGAGCTCACATCGCTTATGAGAACAATCTCGGTTTCGACGACGTGGGCGATTTGAAGTCCAAGCTGGACATCGGTGCGCCTCCATGGCTGCCTCCAGTGATGCGTCCCTGGATACCACTGCCAACTCATGACCGTTACGGAGGCCCGTTGCCGGACCTTCCGACGGTGCGTCTCGAGGAGAATGTTGCCGAGAAGGTCGCACGCCTCAACCGCAGAACCTTCGCGCGCGATGCCTTCGACCTGGTGTGGGTGATGCGGGAGCCGGGCGTGGCGTTGGATAAAGCGCTTACTCGACGCTTGGCGTTGCTCAAATGCTGGGTAGATAAGAACGGGCTTAGTACACCTCGGCACGTTTGGAGCCCGATCGCCGACGCACGGGCGTTCGAGGGCGGCAGATGGCTCGCGCCACGGGCGGCCAAGGACTTCGACGATGAACAGATTGGGTTGCTGACCACACCTTTACCCGACTTGGACGAGTTGGGACGCGACCTATCGAGGCTCTACCAGTGGATGGGTGAGTTAACCGCCGAGGAGCGGACTATCGCGTTGGGCAATGGGGCAGACCGGGGAACTGTATTCGATCTGCTTCGCGGCCTTGACGGTGGACGGTTGATCACGGAGCTTTGGTAGGCAACTGGGCCGTCGCCAGGTCCTTCGCGGACGATGATCCGCATGCTTCACTCGAGCGACATCGCTTCAGCGACCACTGAAGTGAGGTCGATAGCGGGATCGGCGAATACGACGAAGTCGGACTCACGTGCTGCGTTGAGGTCGAAGACGAACGATACGGAAAACTGTTCCGCAACTTGTTTCACCGCGGCGTCCACCACGAGTAAGGCCGGCTCGATAGCCGCATCGATCTCGGCCTGATACCGATCGACCAGGTCCCACCTAGTCGTGATCAGCGCCTGAACGAGCTCCTGCTCTTGCGGACGGCAAGATCTAGCCCTGTCGCAGACGGGAGTCCAAGCGTGACAACTGAGCATCGATCTCCACGATCTCGCTCTCGGCCGATGATAGGCGGAACTTCGCTCAGGCACCTCACCACGGGCCGGGCTTTTGGGAGCCTATCAGCAGCCTTAAGCCACCGTCCCAGCCAACTCCTTCTCGAGCGTCTCAAGCAGGCTCCGGAACGGCACCACGAACTTGCCGATCCCCTCCTCCTCGAGCTTGTGGGAGACCTCGGCCAGGTCGATACCCAATTCGGCGAGCTCAGCGACGGTGCGCTTGGCGTCCTCGAGGCCGTCCATGACGCGCGCCGCCGGGTCGCCGTGGTCGCGGTAGGCGTCGAGGGTGTCGACCGGCATCGTGTTGATGGTGTCCCGGCCGATGAGCGGCTCGATGTACTTGGTGTCGGGGTAGCTGGGGTCCTTGGTGCCGGTCGAGGCCCACAACAGCCGCTGGACCTTAGCGCCCTTCGCCTTAAGCCCGGCGAAGCGCGTGGCGCCCTCGCCGAAGTGCTGTAGGAAGATCTCGTACGCCAGCTTGGCGCTCGCGATGCCCGCCTTGCCACGCAGCGCTGTCGCCTTCTCGCCGTCGGCGCCGCCCTTCTCGGCCAGCGCGTCGAGCCGCTCATCGGCGAGAAC
>DASROV010000137.1:0-5098 GCA_035646755.1 Trueperaceae bacterium
GAGCAACGTGCTCTTGCCGCTGCCGCTCGGCCCCATCACCGCGACGAACTCGCCGGCCGCTACCTCCAGGGAGACGCCGTCGAGCGCCCTGATGGTCTGCTCGCCAAGGCGGTACGTCTTATGCAGGTCGGTGGCGGTGACCGCTGGGATGGGATCGGACGGTTCAGACATGTTCACTCCAGGAGGCGAGGGCGTAAGCCGGGGTCAGCCTGGCCGCGCGTCGTGCGGGCAGCAACGAGGCTATGAGCCCGACCAGCGGGGACGCGGCCACTGCCAACAGGGCCAGCGAGAACGGCACCACGGGCTGCAGGTCGTAGCCGGTGACGGCGCTCGCCCCGCTGGTGACGATGCGCGCGAGCAGCAGGCCGAACGCCGCGCCGAGGATGCCACCGATGAGCGTGACGACGATGCCCTCGCTGGCGACCAGCAAGCGGACGCCGGTGCGGCTTAGCCCGATAGTGCGCAGCACGGCGATCTCGTGGCCGCGGTTGACGAGGTTCATGCCGAGCGCGTTGGCCACGCCGAGCACCGCCACGATCACCGCGATCGCCACCAGGACGCGGGTGGTCGCGAACGCCTGGTCGGTGACCTCCATGATGTTGCGGCGGTAGTCGACGTTGAGCGTGGCGTCGAGGTAGAGCTCGGGGAAGGTCGCAAGCAGGCGCTCGCGCACCACCTCGGGATCGGCGCCGGCGTCGACGGTGAGCACGAACAGGTCGGGCGCGCCACCGCCGAAGTCGGGCATGCGCTCGATGCTGGCGACGACGGCCTCGCCGCCGCCGGTGAAGTCGACGACAACGCCGGCGATGGGGAACTCCTCGAAGCCGCTTGCTGTGCGCAGACGGATGGTGTCACCCACCTCGAAACCGTGGCGGTCACGCATGGTGTTGGCCACGAGCACGGCGTCGCCGCTGGCGAGCCCGGCGTAACCGCTCTGGTCGTCGCCTTGGCCGGCGACGTACTGGAAGCGGCCGAAGCCGGTCTCGGGATGGAAGCGGGCGGGGTCGGCCAGCACCAGGGCTACCGACCGGCCTCGAGGCTGCGCCTCGCTCTCGAAGCGCACCACGCGGATGCCGACCCCGCTGGCTATGTCCACGCCGTCGACCGCCTGGGCACGAACCGCGAAATCGCCTGGGAAGCTCACCGGCGTAGTAACGAAGAGGTCGCCGACTACCGTCGTGTCGATCCAGGAGCCGATGGCGTCGTTGATGCTCGACACCATCGAACCCACCCCGATGACAAGACCGGTGCCGACCACCACGGTGCCGATGGCGACGCCGTTGCGCGCGGCGTTGCGTTGGGCGAAGCTGGTGCCCAAGCGGCCGGGCGCGCCGAACAGGCGCAACAGCAGCGGGCGGAGCAGCCGCAGGACCGGTCCAAGCAGGCCCGGCGCGGCGAGCGAGACGCCGCCGAAGAACAACCCAAGGGCCAGGACGGTGATGATGATGGCGCTCACTCCGGTCCACGGGTAGAGAGCGAGACCGGCGCCAAGCACCAGCAGCGCGATGCCACCCCAGGTCGCGGCGCTGCTGGTTTCCGGGTCGGTGCGTTGCACGGCGGCCATCGGCGAGGTGCGCGAGGCGTTATACGCGGGGATGACGCCTGCCACCAGGGCGGCGATGACGCCGAAGCCGCTGGCGATCGCCACGCTGCGCAACGGGATGACGACGGTGCGGAACTCGAAACCGAGCGTGGCGCCGTTGAGCGCCGTCACCAGGTAGGAGAGCAGCACGCCGAGGCCGATCCCGACGACGACCCCCGCAGCCGACAGGGCCAGCGCCTCGTAGAACGCCAGGCGCATGACGCCGGCCCGGGTGAGGCAGATGGTCCTAAGCAGCGCGTACTCCCGGCCGCGCTCGACCACCGACGCCATGAACGTGTTGTAGGCAAGGAAGGCCCCGAGCGCGAGCAGCGTGGCGGCCAGGACGCTCAAGCCGGCCTGCAGGGTCTGAGCGAAGCCCGAGGCGTAGTTACCAGTAAGGGCAGGAAGGGTAACGGCGTAGGCGTCGCCGACGCTCGCCTGCAGGTCGTTCCTCACGCTCTCGACCAGCTCGGCCTCGGTCACCTGCACCTCCAGCATCGACACGCGGCCGGCGAGGTTGATCACCTGCTCGAGCGTGCTCAGGTGCATGAGGCCGACGCGGCCGCCGTTGGTGCTGGCGATGCCGACGCTGTCGTCGAGCAGCCCCGTGACTCGCAGGTCGACGGTGCCGCCGGTGGTGACGAAAGGCACGATGTCGCCGACCTCTAGGCCGCGGCCGGCGGCGAAGCCGTCGGCGATGGCGATGCCCAGCTCGTCCTCGGCCGGCAGCGAGCCGCTCGCGAGCTCGGCGGGCAGGTCGAGGGGGAACTCGGTGAGCCGGCCCTGTATCTGGAAACCGCTGTCGACGCCAGGTATCGCCGAGCGCTCGAAGTCCTCAACCTCGCGCAGCGGCTCGGCGCGGGTGTTGAGCACCGGGTAGGCGGCCGCGACGTCGGGGTGCTCACGCACCTCGGAGAGCATCGGCTCGCGTTCGAAGATCGCCCGGCCGGAGGGGCCAGGCGTGATCACCAGGTCGGCCTTGCCGACGGCGGCCTGCAGGGTGCTGCGCAGGTTGGCCTCGACGTTGTCGCCGACCGAGAGGGTGGTGAGCACAGCGGCGATGCCGAGGCCGATACCGAGGACCGTGGCGAGCGAGCGCCACGGGTGCCTCCAGAGGTTGCGGATGGCAAGGCGCCCAAGCGTGCTCACCCGGCCAGTGTAAGGCGGCGGGCCAAGCCCGCGATGCGAGGCTGTCCTCACCGCCCGTGGTAGCTTCGGCGGGCGCGTGGCGCTAAGGGGAGGGCTCGCTCAAGTTGCGCATCCTGTTCGTTGCGGACGACATCTACCCGGGCTTTGGCGGTCAGGCTCGGGCCACAGAGGGTCATATCGCGGCGCTGGCGCGGCGCGGCCACCAGTTGCGGGTCTTGGGCGGGAACGAGCCGCGGCCGAGCGAACCGCCGGCCGGAGTGCTGGTCGAGCGCTTCCCGGCTTGGCGCCTCGGCGCGGCCCAGACACGCTTCGCTCACCCCCTGTTCAGCCGCATCGCCCCGCACCTGACCTGGGCGGAGGTAATGCACGCCAACACGCCCGCGGCACTTACCGCGGCCGCGACGATCCTCGCCAAGCGCCGCCGCGTCCCGGTGGTGATGGGCGTGCATACCCAACTGGAGACCTCGACGTTGCAAGCGCCGCTCATCGGCCCGCCCCTGGCCTGGCTGCTCGGTACCTGGTACCGGCTGCTGTTCGGCGCCGCCGACCTGCTGGTAGCTCCCACGCGCTTCGCGGCGGACCTGGCCGGGCAGTTCCACGGTGGTCGTATCGAGGTGGTCTCCAACGGCCTCGACCTGCGTGACACCCTCGCTACCAACCACCGTGTGAGCGACGGCGGCAGCCGCCTGCTCAGCTACGTCGGCCGGCTCTCGCCCGAGAAGCGGCCACTCGACCTGCTTGAGTTGCTGAGGGAACTGCCCGGGCACGTGCGGCTGGCGATCGCGGGCGACGGCCCGCTCGAGCGCCCCTTGCGTGACGCCGTCGAGCGGCTCGGCCTGCGGGCCCGCGTCGACCTGCTCGGTTTCGTCAGCGAGGAACAGAAGCGTGAGTTACTGGGGCGCACCGACCTGTTCGTGATGCCGTCGCCCGCCGAGCTGCAGAGCATCGCCACCCTCGAGGCCATGGCAGCCGGGGCGGCGGTGGCGGCCGTCGGCTATGCAAGTAGCGCGGTACCCCAGCTGGTGCGTGAGGCCGGGGGTGGCATCGTCATGCCTCCACGCGACCCGGCGACACAAGCAGCGGCGGTGATGGCGCTGCTTGACGACCCTGTGGCCCTTGGGCAGGCCCAACGCAACGCCGTGAGCTACGCGGTCGAACACGACGTCGACAAGAGCGGCGAACGTCTCGAGCGGTTATACGGTGAACTCATGGCGGCCCGCGAGGTGATCACGGCAGGTCGGCCGTGATGACGCGGACGGTTGCCGTCACCGGCGCGACCGGAGGGCTAGGACGAGCACTGGTGGCGGAACTCGTCGCCGCCGGCTGGGCGGTAAGGGCGGGCGTGCGGACCGATAAGCAGGCCGCGCTGGCGCGGTCACTTGGCGCCGAGCCCGTCAGCTGCGACGTCACCGCCCCGGCGTCGCTCGGTCCCCTGGTCGCCGGCGTCGAGGTGGTCCATCACCTGGCCGCCTGGATGGGCTCCCCAGCCGGCAGGGCCGAGGCGGTGAACGTGATCGGCACCCAGAATCTGCTCGCCGCCGCGGCGTCTGCCGGCGTGATGCGCGTGGTGCTGGCCAGCAGCGTGGCCGTCTACGGCCCCATCACCCAGGGCCACGTCAGCGAAGACTGGCAGCGGGTGAGGGTCGGCGACGCGTACGGAGACTCCAAGGTCGGGGCCGAAGCCGTGGCCGAGCGCTTCAGGGCCGAGCGCGGTTCGCACGAGCGCTTCGGGGGCGAGCACGTCACGCGCGAGCGCTTGACGGCCACGGGCGGAGCCGGCCTCGAGCTCGTCGTCATGCGGCCGACGATGATCTACGGGCCGGCCTCGAACTCCTGGACGCTGGCGCCGCTCGCCGCCATCCGCCGCGGGCTGCCCGTCATCATCGGCAGCGGTGAGACGCTGCTCGACGTGGTCTACGTCGACGACGTCGCGCGCGCGTTCGCGGCCGCTGGCGAGGTTCCCGGCGCCGCCGGGCGAGCCTTCAACGTCACCGGCGAGAGCGTCACCGTCAACCGCTTCTTCGGCGCTTACGCCGCAATCGTCGACCGGCCGCTGCGGCGCGTGCCGGTGGCCGTGGCCAAGGCCGGTACCGCGACGGCGGCTGCCGTCACCGGCGCACTGCCCGGCCTCGACCGCGTCGCGCCCGAGCTGCTAGGCACGCTGACGAGCCTGGCCACCTTCGACGGCTCGTCGGCGCGCGAGGTCCTCGGCTACGAGCCGCGGGTGGACCTCCGCGAGGGCATGACCATCACGGCGGTGTGGTTGCGAGGCAAGGGACTGGCGCCCGGTCCGCGCAGCGCGCTGGTGGTCGGGGCCGGTCGCGGGCTCGGCCGTGAGGTGGCTACCCTGCTGGCCGAGCACTACGT
>DASROV010000138.1:0-2025 GCA_035646755.1 Trueperaceae bacterium
GGCTAGAGTGGCCATCGTCGGACGGCCGAACGTCGGCAAGTCGAGCCTGTTCAACCGCATCGTCAAGGCCAGGGAGGCGATCGTCGCCGACACGCCGGGCGTCACCCGAGACGTCAAGGAGGCCGTGGCCGTAACCGACGACGGGCGCGTCTTCACGGTGCTCGACACCGGCGGCCTGTGGTCGGGTGACCGCTGGGAGAAGCCCATTCGCGAACGGATCGAGGCCGCCCTCGTCGACGTAGACCTTGTCCTGTTCTGCGTCGACGGCCGCGAGGGCGCGACCTCGGCCGACCAACAGGTCGCCGACTGGTTGAGGACCATGGGCAAGCCGGTCTTGCTCGTCGCCACCAAGGTCGACGACCCCAGGCACGAGGAGCGCGCGGAGTTCTTCGAGCTGTACTCACTCGGCTTCGGCGAGCCCTTCCCCACCGCCGCCGAGCATGCTCGCGGCGTTCACGAGTTGATCGCCGAGATCGACAGGCGCCTGCCCGAAGAGGACGAGGACGCAGAGGAAGAGGCGGTGAGGGTGGCCATAATCGGCCGCCCGAACGTCGGCAAGTCGAGCCTGCTCAACGCCCTCGTCGGCGACGAACGCGTGATCGTCGCCGACGAGCCGGGCACCACCCGCGACGCTGTCGACGTGCGCTTCAGCTTCGCCGGGCGACCGTTCGTGCTCGTCGACACGGCCGGCATGCGCCGCAAGGACGCCGACGACCTCGAGTACTACACCCGGCTTCGCTCGGAGTCCGCGCTCCGGCGCGCCGACGTCGGCATCTTGGTCGTCGATCCTTTCGAGCTGGGCGACCACGAACTGAGGTTGGCCAACCTCGCCCTCGACTGGGGCAAACCCGTCGTGCTGGCCATCAACAAGTGGGACCTGGTAACCGACGAACAGCTTGACGACTTCCGCCGCAGGCTAGCGGAGATGCTCTACCCCATCGAGTTCGCGCCGCGCGTGTTCACCAGCGCCGTCACGGACTTCGGCCTGCACGAGCTGCTGGCCACCGCCATCCGCCTCTACGACACGGCCCGCAAGCGGGTGTCGACCGGCGACCTCAACGCCTGGCTCGAGGCCTGGACGCTTCGTCAGGCGCCGCCGAACTTCAAAGGCCGGCCCCTCAAGCTCCTGTACGCTAGTCAGGTCGACGTCGCGCCGCCAACGTTCGTGTTCTCGATCAACCACGAGTCGTTCCTCACGCGCCCGTACGAGCACTTCCTGCGCAACCGCATCCGCGAGGACCTCGGGTTCATGGAGGTGCCCTTCCGGATGGTGTTCAAGGAGCGCGGCGGCAGCGGCAAGAAGGTTCGCACCTAGGCGAGCCGGTGGGCGGGTCGCGCGTGACGCTCCGGCGCTGCTTCACCGCGCCGGTTCCATGCTCACCGCCAGGCTGACCTTGAGGTTCTCCTTGCGGGTCTCGCCGTTTACGCTCATTAGCCTGAAGTTGCCGAGGCCCCTGGCGACGACGACCTGGCCCGCCTCGACGGTTGTCGACTTTCCGGCCACGACGTCACCAACGCTCACGCGCCCGGCGGCGACGCCCTTGGCGAAGTAGGCCCGCGAGACCTTGAACGCCCTGGCGCCGAGGACGTCGACCCGCAATGAGGGCACTATCGCCTCAACGGTTCTTACGTCGGCGGTAGTGACGTCGGCAGTTGTGACGTCGGTGGCAGCATCGTTCACGAGCGGTCGGTACTCACGTCCGCCTGCTGGCTAGGTTTCCTGGGGCGCCGCGTTCAACGCACGTCGAGGACATCGACGCCGCCTTGCTTGAGCCGCTCCGGGTACTCCTCGGCGGCCTCGCCAGTTACGCGCAACACCATCCGGCGCCGGTGGCCGGGCTGGATGCCGGTCGTCACCGCGGCGACGATGTTCGAGGGAGGACCGGCGTTGGCGACCTTGGCCAGCACGCCGGGCTCGTCAGGCATATCGACGGTCACGCGCGTGCCGCCCTCGCGCAGGGCCAGGAAGGTCACCAGCGCGCGCATTAGGTCGGTGATCGTGAGGATGCCGACGAGCGAGCCTCC
>DASROV010000139.1:0-2619 GCA_035646755.1 Trueperaceae bacterium
GGAGATGGGCGAGCACCTCGAGCGTCTCGTACGGCCGGGTTCCTCCCTCCGCTGGGAGTATCTCCTCGAACGACTTGGCCCGTTCGAGCGGCTCGCTCGTCTCGGTCCTGGCCTGGGCCCAGGCCGCCTTCGGCGCGGGCGCGTAGGTGGCAGCCAGCCGCCGGAGCCGGTCGACCGCGGCCGCGTCGTCAGGCTCGTGAAAATCCACGGTGCCGGAGACCTCGGCGTGCATGGTCGCGCCACCAAGCTCCTCTGAACCGACCTCCTGGCCGATGGCGGCCTTCACCAGGGCGGGCCCCGCCAGGTAGAGGCCGGAGCCGTCGGTCATCACCAAGGTGTCGCACATCACCGGCAGGTAGGCGCCGCCCGCGACGCAGTTGCCCATTATCGCGGCGAGCTGCGGGATGCCTTGCGCGCTCATGCGCGCGTTGAGGTAGAAGACGCGGCCGAAGTCGTCCTGATCAGGGAAGATCTCGTCCTGCATGGGCAGGTAGACGCCCGCCGAGTCGACTAGGTACATCGTGGGCAGGCGGTTCTCCATCGCGATGGTCTGCGCCCTTATCACCTTCTTGGCGGTGATCGGGAAGAACGCTCCCGCCTTGACGGTCGCGTCGTTGGCGATGATCATCCAGTCGCGACCGGCGACCCGCCCGATTCCTGTAACTACGCCGCCAGAAGGCGCTCCGCCCTCCTCGGGATAGAGCTTCCAGCCGGCGAAGGTCATGAGCTCGTCGAAGCCCAGGCTGGCAGGGTCGAGGAGCGCGGCGACGCGTTCGCGAGCCGTCATCCGGCCCTTGGCGTGTTGTCTGTCGACGGCCTTGGCGCCACCACCGAGCGCGATCAACTCGCGGTCGGCGGCCAGGCGGTCGGTCAGTTGGTCCCAGTTCGCCTCGCTCACCTCGCGGCGGTGGCTAGCACCACCAGTAGTCCGCCACCGGCGTTCTCGATGCTGTGTTCCTGGGCCGGAGGCATGAACGTCAGCTTGCCCTTGCCGAGCCTTGAGCGTTCGTCCGCGGTGCGCAGCAGCGCCTCGCCCTCGAGGACCTGATAGGCAACGGTGCCGGCGGAGCTAAGGCCCGTGAGGGATTGGCCCGCCTCGAAGCACAGCAGTTCGGCGCCGAGGTCGGGGTGGCTTGCGAGCTCACGTCGCTGGACCTCGTCGAGGGAGAAGTGGCGGGCTTCGGAGATCGTCACAGTTTTCGCCACGGTGTTCATGCATGGCCTCCTCTTGAAGCCGGGGCGCCCCGGCCTTGCGCTCGACATGCCAACCGTTCGTGGCAACCGTTCGTGGCAACCGTTCGTAGCAACCGTTCGTAGCAACCGATCGTAGGGCTCAAGCGTACATCCTTTGGCGGCCGCCCGGCACGTTGGCGACGGCACTATCCGGACTTGTGGAGATTCCCTGCCGCATTGTGGATAACTGTGTCTATTGACAGACGCCGAGCGCCTTTGGTATTGCACCACCGGCATCGCCATTACCCAGAAAGCGCGTCCAGGACGCCGCAAACCGATTTCCGCCGTCACCGGCGCAAGTAATCGTCGCTTTCGGCAGTTGTCCACATGCCTGGGGATAACTCGGCCTCTTTGTGGATAACTTCGGTAGGAAAGCCGGTAGTCCCGACCTGGTCGGCGACCTCGCCTCGGTGACTCGTCAGGCGGTCGGCGACCTCGCCTTGACGACTCGTCAGCCGGTCGGCGCGGCCGGCGACGCGGAGCGCTCGGCTGCCCGCACTTGCTCAACGAAACGCCTAACGAGGTCATGGTCCTTGACCCCGGCGGTGCGTTCCACGCCACTGGCGACATCGACCGCGTACGGCCTCAGCGTCGTCACGGCCTCGGCGACGTTGGCTGGGTTGAGACCCCCGGCCAGCACCAGCCGCGGGTGGCCACGCCACGCCGCGACAGCTCGCCAGTCGTAAGGTTCGCCCGAACCGGGTCTGGGGCCATCGAGCAGGAAGGCGTCGGCTGGGTGGTCGCGCAGCGATGCCGGGTCGGGGACCTCGGTATGGGAGAACGCCTTGAGCACACGGGCGTGCCGCCTGACGGCCGCCACGTATGACGCGCCCTCTCCGCCATGGAGCTGCGCGACGTCGAGCCGCAGCTGCTCGAGCGTGTCGATTACCGTCTCGAGTTGCGCGTCGCGGAACACGCCGACGGTGGTTACGAAGGGTCCGACGGCGGCGATGATCTCGGCGGCCGCTGGTAGCTCGAGACACCGCTTCGACGGCGCGAAGATCATGCCGATCGCGTCGGCGCCGGCACGTTCGGCGGCCACTGCATCGTCCGGCCGTGTAAGGCCGCAGATCTTCACGCGGACGCGGCCAGGAGCTGGCTGCTCGCCCTCTACTCCCGCGCTCACGCGACGTCTCGAAGGTGCACGAACTGGTGATCGGCCTCAGACCCGGTGATGAGCACGGCGTCGAAACGCATCCGGGCGTCCGGTCGCTTCAGCCCGTAGGCGAGGAAGTGCGCCGCGGTCCGCCGCAGGCGCGTGAGCTTGCGGGCGTCGATGGCGTACGCGGCGCCGCCGTAGGCGGCATTGCGTCGCTGCTTGACCTCGACTATCACCACCACGCCCGCTTCGTCCTCGCACACGAGGTCGAGCTCACCGCCCCGCAG
>DASROV010000140.1:0-4034 GCA_035646755.1 Trueperaceae bacterium
CAGGCGTGAGCGCTTGCTAACGGTGGCGCGGCTGTTGGCCTCGTCGCCGACGGAGGCCAACAGCCGCGCCACCGTTAGCAAGCGCTCACGCCGCGACTTCACCACGCCAGGCTGGCGTAGCGGCACGCCCTCGAAACCGCCGAGCATGACCAGGCCGCGCGCGTTCAGCTCCTCGCTTAGCCGCTGAGGATCGGTGGGCATGAAGCCGTAGTCGCCCAATTCGGTGCCCGCGTAGTCGGTGGCCGCGAGCTCGTCAAGCATCGTGTGCCACGGCGTCTTCTCGCCGAAGCCTTCGATTGTGCCCCACGAGCACGGCGCGTTCGCTACCCGGATCGGGCCGCTTGCGTTACCCCTGGTGCCGCTCACGGCGCACTACCTCTCGTGCCGACGGCGATCTCCTCGAGGTCGACCGGCCGCCCCTCGAGCAGGCTCCGGCCAGCCGCCTCCGCCACTCGCAACGACTCGACCGCGTCGCTAACACCCGGGGACGGCGTGGTGCCTGCGGTGACGGCGTCGACGAACGCTTGCAGCTCCAACCGGTAGGCGTCCTTGAAGCGCTCGAGGAAGAAGTAGTAGAAGTCGCCGTGAACGCCGGCCTGGTCGTAGCGCCAGACCTTGGTGGCGCGCTCGTCCTCGGCCACCATCTTGCCGCGGCTGCCGTGCACCTCCAGGCGAAGGTCGTGGCCGTAGAGCGTGCGCCGCGAGTTCATGAGCACGCCAAGCCCGCCGCCGGCGAACTCGAGCGTGACGACGCTGGTGTCGATGTCGTCGTGACGGCGGTAGACGTCGTCGACGAGCACGCGGCCGAGCGCGGTCACGCGGCGTACCTCGCCGGCGACGAAGCGGGCGGTATCGATGTCGTGGATGACCGAGTCGCGGTAGAAGCCGCCGGAGGCGGCGATGTAGGCCTCGGGCGACGGGCCGGGGTCGCTCGACTGGCTGCGGAACAGCTCGACGACGCCGATCTCGCCGGCCGCCACAGCCCTTCCCACCGCGGCGTAGGCCGGGTCGAAGCGGCGATTGAAGCCGATCTGGAAGGCCACGCCGGCATCCTGCACGCTGGTCAGCGCGGCGACGGTAGGGGCCAGGCCGTTGGCGACCGGCTTCTCGCAGAAGATTGCCTTGCCTGCCGCCGCTGCGGCGGCCAGGTGGGCGCCGTGAAGATCGGTAGGTGACGCGATAACGACGGCGTCGACGGCTTCGTGCGCTAGCGCGGCGCGGTAGTCGCTCGCTACCTCGATGCCGCCTCCCGCGGCCCTGCTTGCCACCTCGAGGTCGGCGTCGACGACCATGATCAGCCGGGCGCCGTCGACGGCGCCGCGCAGATGCTTGGCATGAAGCGAGCCGATCCGGCCGGCACCGATCACCGCGACCCCAAGAGGGGCGAAAGCGGGCGCTCCGCTCATCGGTCGCTCCGGTCCTCGCCGGTGCCCGCCGTGTCGTCTACGGCGGCAGAGCCGAGCGGCGCCGGCGCGACCCTGTGCTCCCTCGCCCTGGCCAGCTCCTCGACGTAGGCGCCGCGCGCCTCTTGCACCGAGCGCTGCGTCGACACCTCGGCCACCGGCACGTCCCACCAAGCGCCGAACGACGGCACCCGGCGCTCCGGATCGGTGCTCACGACGATCACGCTCACCCCGCTCGACGACCTGGCGCGGGCGAGGGCCTCCACCAGCTCACGTTCGTCCCTTGCGCCCCAGGCGTTGGCACCAAGCGCCGCGGCGTGGGCGACGAAGTCGACCTTCACTACCGGTCCGTCGAGCCGTCCGGTCTCGGGGTCGCGGCTGCGCAGCTCGTTGCCGAACGACGGCACGCCAACGGAGCGCTGTAGTCCGTGGATCGACTGGAAGCCGTGGTTGTCGACCAGCACCACGGTGAACGTAAGGCCCTCGGCCACCGCGGTCACGATCTCCGAGTTCATCATCAGGTAGGAGCCGTCGCCGATCATCACCACCACCTCGCGCTCGGCGTCGGCCAGCTTGATGCCGAGGCCGGCGGGGATCTCGTAGCCCATGCAGGAGAACCCGTACTCGACGTGGTAGGCCTTGGGGTCGCCCGCGCGCCAGAGCTTGAGCAGGTCACCAGGCATGCTGCCCGCGGCGCAGACCACGGTCGCATGCGGACCGAACGCCTCGTTGACCAGCCCCAGCACGCGAGCCTGCGCGAGCCTGGCGTCGCCGTTGGGGCCGGGGGAGCTGGTCTCGTCAGCGCCATCGGCGACGAGTGCCGGGGCTTGCCGGGGTGCCTCCTGACCCGCGCGTAGCTCGTCGACGCTGTGCGTCCAGGCCCGTACCAACGCGCCGATGTCGTCGCCGTAGGCCGCGGGCGCGTGCCAGTCGTGGAGCTTGGCGCCGAGCGCCGTGAGCCCGCGGAGGGCATCGCAGACCACGGGCAACGCGCCGAGCTTGTGGGCGTCGGCGGCGGTGACGTTAAGCGACAGCCAGCGCACGCGGGGGTTCTGGAAGGCCGTCATCGAGGCCGTCGTGAAGTCGCTTAGCCGGGTGCCGACGGCGACGATGAGGTCGGCGGTGCGCGCCAGCTCGTTGGCGGCACTGCCGCCGTTGGCGCCCACGGGGCCCGCGTTGAGCGGGTGATCCCACGGTAAGGCTCCCTTGCCGGCCTGGGTCTCGGCCACCGGCACGCCGTGGCGCGTGGCGAAGTCCGCCAACGCTTCCGCCGCGCCGGAGTAGATCACGCCGCCCCCGGCGATGAGCAGCGGTCTCTCGGCTGCCCGCAGCAGCTCGGCGGCGGCGGCCACCAGCTCGGGTTCGGGAGCCGCGCGCGGCACCCTCCAGACGCGGTAACTGAAGAACTCCACGGGAAAGTCGTGAGCCTCCGCCTGGACGTCCTCGGGAAGCGACACCGTTACTGCGCCGGTGGTGGCGGGGTCGACCAGCACGCGCATGGCCTCTGGTAACGCCGAGAGCAGCTGCTCGGCGCGCGTGATGCGCGTGAAGAACCGCGACACCGCCCGGAAGGCGTCGTTGACGCTGACGTCGTGCTCGCTGGGATGCTCGAGCTGCTGAAGCACCGGGTCGGGCCGGCGGTTCGCGAAGATGTCGCTGGGGAGCAGTAGCACCGGCAGCCGGTTGACGGTGGCGCCGGCGGCGGCGGTGAGCATGTTGGTGCTTCCTGGACCGATCGAAGCGGTGCAGGCGAAGGTGGCGAGACGGTCGACGTGCTTGGCGTAGGCGGCAGCGGCGTGCACCATGGCCTGCTCGTGCTGTGGCCGGTAGGTCGTCAGGCCGACCTCGTCACCGAGCTCCTCGAGCGCCTGGCCGAGACCGGCGACGTTGCCGTGCCCGAAGATCGCCCACAAGCCGGGCACGAGTCGCTGCCTCACGCCGTCGCGCTCGCTGTGCTGGGCGGCCAGGAACTTGACTATTGCCTGACCAACGGTAAGCCGTACGGTGTTCGTCTTTGCCATGCCTAACACAATGCCATGCGGCGGACCGCTGGCCCGCTTCGGAGCGTAGGCTCTAGGCATGCCGCTACGCGACGAACTCATCCAACGCGCCATCGAGCAGCTTGCGGCCTCGTTCGCGCGCCTGCTTACTCGCACCGCCGGCGCTCACGGCGGTGCGCTCGAGTCCGAGGCTGGCACCTTGACGGCGGGCGAAGTCGAGGCCCTCAGGGAGCAGCTCGACCGGCTCTACAAAACGTTCATGGGCTCGAGCTCGCAGCTCGTGCTGCGACTCGGCAGCGACGACCTCATCAAGGTGCTAGGCAGCGCGGGCTTCGTCGACGGGGAGCGCGCCTACCTGCTAAGCAGCCTGCTCGAAACCGAGGCGCAACTGCTCGTGAGCCAGGGCGCGAACGCCGACGACGACACGGTGCTCGCCATGCGCACGCGTGCCCTCGACCTCGTGCTCGAGGCAGGCCTCGCCGCCCTCGGCGAACCGGAACTCCCCTCGAGGGTCGCCAGGCTGCTCGACGTCGTTCCTGGCGGCGTCAGACCGCCCTCCACCTGGGAGCGCCTGGTCTGGTTTGGCTTCGAGACGGGCGACTTCGGCGCGGCTGAGAACGCGCTATACGCC
>DASROV010000141.1:0-5417 GCA_035646755.1 Trueperaceae bacterium
GCTAGGGCTCTACTGGTTCAGGTAGCGAAAGATTGTGTCGGCGTCGAAGGAGAAGATCCCGTTCTGGTGCGGTTGGTAGTGAGTGTAGGCGATGGCCGGGGTGTTGCCAGCGATTAGTTGCAGCCGGACGTTCGACAGGGATGCCGGGCTTGTAGCGACGATCTCGGCGCCGGCGTACTGCCAGCCGCTGTCAGTAAGGGTGGCGACGTTGGCGGCGGAGTCAGCTGTGCCGAACTCTGCCCAGCCGACCATCACCTCGCCCTCGTCGTTCTCGGCCAGCGAGGCCCGGCCAGCGGCGAAGCGCTCGGTCGACCGCCTGAGGGGCGGGCCGAGGACCAGCCAGCCGACGCCGTTGTAGGTGAGCAGGTGCAGCATCTCGTCTGTGTGGTTGATCGCGATGACCAGTTCGCCGCTGGCGCGAACCAGGATGGGCGGGGCGGATTCGATCGGGGAGACCGAGCCTCCCAGCGCTTGCCAGCTTACCGTTGCGGGGTTCCAGATCTTCACGAATGAGCTGGCGTAGAACCGCTCGCCCCACGAGACTACCGGGTTGCCGTTCTGGTCGAGGGCAAGATCGATGGTCTGCGTAGCGGCCGCGTCGTTGACGTCGAGCTTGCCGCCGAGGCTGGTCCAGGCGCTTCCTGTCCAGCGCCTCGCGTAAAGATCGGTCGCCGAGTTACCTGGCGTGGCCGCCTGCGAGAAGGCGATGACCGGGTCGCCGGCGGCGGTGAGCGCCAAGGCCGCCTCCACGGGATACACGTCGCCTAGCAGTAGGCCTCCGCCGAGCAGCGACCAGGCCGCACCGTCCCACCGACTTACGTACTGATCGTCAGGGTCGGCTTCGGCGAAGCGCCCGCTCCACGCAATGACGATGTCGTCGTTCGCGCCGATGGCGAGGTCGTTTATCATGGCGCTTCCCGTCGCACGCCGAGCAACGCGGCCATGGCGTCGCCGATCATCAGCCCCCTAGGCCAAACTTGGACACCGACATCCACATATAATGCCGCTCGCTGCCGTCGACAATGACCTCGGTCAATGGTTGGTACACAACGCTCATACACCTGCGCCCGTAAACGACGCTCGTACAAGGCTGCTCGTGACCAGCGCTCGCGAACGACTAGCGGTGGATGCTGCCGCTTCACCGCCGAGCCCTTTAGGATGGCGCCATGAGCGAGAGCACTGCTGCCGACACCGGGCCGATGTCCACGGCAACCCGCCGCGGCGGGCCGGTCGGGGACTTCGTCCGCCACCACTTCAGGCACTTCAACGCCGCCAGCCTCGTCGACGCGGCTGACGGCTACGCCCAGCACCTCGACTCGGGCGGCGCGATGATGATCACCCTGGCGGGCGCCATGAGCACCGCCGAACTCGGACTTTCACTGGCCGAGATGATCCGCAAGGACAAGGTGCAGATCATCACCTGCACCGGAGCAAACCTCGAGGAGGACGTGTTCAACCTGATCGCCCACGACTACTACGAGAGGGTGCCTCACTACCGCGACCTCACTCCGCAGGACGAACAGGCGCTCCTGGAACGCCACATGAACCGCGTGACCGACACCGCCATCCCCGAAGGGGAGGCCATGCGTCGGCTTGAAGCGTCGCTGGTCGCGCAGTGGACTGCCGCCGACCGGGCGGGTGAGCGCTACTTCCCTCACGAGGTCCTTTACCGGATCCTGTTGAGCGGCGAACTGGAGCAGCACTACCAGATCGACCCGAAGGACTCGTGGCTGCTCGCCGCCGCGCAGAGGAACCTGCCCATCCTGGTGCCGGGGTGGGAGGACTCGACCAGCGGCAATATGTACGCAGCCGCCTGCCTGAGCGGCGAGATCGGCAACGTACACACCGTGAAGTCCGGCATCGAGTACATGATCTATCTGGCCGATTGGTACACCGAGGCGGCGAAGGAACGCTCGATAGGCGTCTTCCAGATCGGTGGCGGCATCGCCGGTGACTTCCCGATCTGCGTGGTGCCGATGCTAGAGCAGGACATGCAGCGGCCGACGCCGCTATGGGGCTACTTCTGTCAGATAAGTGACTCCACCACCAGCTACGGCTCGTACTCCGGGGCCGTGCCAAACGAGAAGATCACCTGGGGCAAGCTGGGCATCGACACGCCCAAGTTCATCATCGAGTCAGACGCGACCATCGTGGCGCCGCTGATGTTCGCCTTGATATTGGGACTGTGACCGATTAGTTGGCGCCGCTGCGCGGACGTGCGGGCACGCCGATGACCGTCGCGCCCTCCGGCACGTCCCTGGTGACCACGGCGCCGGCGCCGATGACGCTCCAAGCGCCGATGCGTACCTTGGGCAACACGACCGCGCCGGCGCCTATGAAGGCGCCCTCGCCCACCGCCACCGCCCCCGTGAGGACCGCGCCTGAGGCGACCTGCACCAAGTCGGCCAGCACGCAGTCGTGCTCGACGATAGCGCCGGTGTTGACGATCACGTGGCGGCCGATGTCGGCATCGACCTGCACCACGGCGCCCGCCAGCACGACGGTGCCTTCGGCCACGCCGACGCCGTCGGCGATCACCGACTGCGGATGGAGGAGCGTTACGTAACGTCTGTCAGCCGCGCCGCTGGCCAAGCGCTTACGCGCCTGCTGGTCGCCGATGGCTATGACGCAAGGGGCGGCCGGCGGTAGCGCCGAGTCGTCGCCGACGATCTGCACGCCCATAAGGAAGCTGCCGTGCCGCTCGACCCGGTCCTCGAGCAGCCCCGCCACCGTGAGGCCGAGAGCCCGCGCGGTAGCCAGCACCACCTTGGCGTGCCCGCCGGCGCCGATGATCCATAGCGGGTCAGCGCCGGGCATGGCCGTTAGCCCGCCAGCTTCGTGCGCAGTGACGTCATCGCTGCGTCGCTCACCCCGGCTCGCCGGAGGTAAGCAGCGGCGCCACCGTGGCGGGCGTCGAGGTGGTCGAGGGCGGGAACCATCAGCTCGGGAGTGGCGCCAAGAAGGCGTTGGAAGTCAGTACGGGCCACACCGTTACGTTCGGCGTCAGCCAGGAGGCGCTCACGCAAGGGGCCGATACGGTCGTGAGTGAGGGCGAAGTCGGCGATTACTGTATCGCGGTCGACGCCGACGGCTTCCAGCATCAGCGCGGCCAGCAGGCCGGTTCGATCCTTGCCAGCCGTGCAGTGGAAGAGGGCCGCGCCCTCGGCTTCGGCAAGTACGGTGACGGCGTTGGCGAACGCGCTGCCGGCGTGGTCGATGGCGGCTAAGTAGAAGGCGGTGATGTCGTACTTATCGGCGGGGCGCTCACCGTTGGCGTCGATGTGGCTCCAGACCTCGATGTTGCGCACGTCGACCCCCGGCCGGTCGAGGAGACGGCTGGGCTCCCGCTCGAGTTCGTGTCCCTGACGCAGGTCGATCACGGTCGAGAGCGGTAGCGCCAACAGGGCCTCGACGTCAGCGGCGGTAAGGCCGATCGGACCGTCGGAGCGGAACAGCTTGCCGTGGAGCGTGTAACCGCCGCCGCGCAGCGGTAGGCCGCCGAGATCGCGGGTGTTGAGCGTGCCCTCCAAGTCGAGGAAGCGGTCGTGGGGAGGGGCTGCAGGGGATCGGTCCTTGGGCTTGACTGACATCACTGAATGCTAACTCGCTTGACCTGCTCCAACCCAAGCGCTAGGGCGTAGGTCGGGGCGAATCTGGAAGTGGTCACGTCGTGACCACTATGTGGTCAGAACGGATTAAGGGTTCATCAAGCGGGCCGTCGGCCTCCTCATGAGAGCCGGTGCTAGGCTTTGGCACTTAGCCTTGACACTCACGCGGCCGAGTGCAGGACGAGAGCCAGGCCGACACCGTGTGCCGACGCTGAGAGAGGAGCAAGTGGATGAAGTGGGAAGATCGCGGAAGAAGCGAGAACCTCCAGGACCGACGACGAGTTAGCGGTCCCCGCCGGGCCGGTATCCCGCTTGGCATCGGCGGCGTGCTGTTGGTCTTCGCCATCAGCGCGCTTACCGGCATCGACCTCTCGTCCTTGTTCGGGATGAGTCCGAGCACGCCAGCGCAGCAGTCCCCAGTTAGCGAGCAGGAGTTGGCGGCCGAGGAGGAGCAGGTCCGCTTCGTGTCGTTCGTGCTCGACGATGTCCAGGCCACCTGGGAGCAGTTGGTTACTGGTGGCAGCTACCCCGATGCCACGCTGGTCCTCTACCGCGACGCGGTCCAATCGGGCTGCGGGGTCGCGCCCGCGGCCGCCGGGCCGTTCTACTGCCCGAACGACACCAGCGTGTACGTCGACCTCTCGTTCTACGACACGCTGCGCGAGCGTTACGGTGCTCCTGGGGACTTCGCCCAGGCCTACGTGATCGCTCACGAGATCGGCCACCACGTCCAGAACATCGTCGGCACCTTGGGCGATATCCGCAGCGCCCAACAGGCGCAGCCGAACAGCGCCAACGAGCTCTCGGTCGCTCTGGAACTCCAGGCGGACTGTTACGCCGGGGTCTGGGCGGCATCGGCCGACGAGCGCGGCATCCTCGAGAGGGGCGACCTCGAAGAGGGCCTCGGTGCCGCCGCGGCGGTCGGCGACGATCGCCTCAGCTCGCAGGCCGGTCGTAGCGTGAACCAGGAGACCTTCACGCACGGCTCCTCCGAGCAGCGCATGCGGCGGTTCACCACCGGCTTCCAGGGCGGCGACCCAGCCAGTTGCGATACCTTCACGGCAACTGGGTTCTAGAGCAAGGCTTCTACCTCGCCGAGCTCCGCAGCACTTAGCTCCCAACCGCCTGCCACCGCGTTGCTGCTTACCTGTGCGGCGCTGGTGGCGCCCGCGATGACGCTCGCCACCTCGGGCTTGGCGAGCAGCCAGGCGAACGCCAGGTCGAGCAAGGTCTTGCCTCGCGATTCGGCGTAGTTAGCCAGGCGCTCGACGAGGTTCATGGTCTCTGGCGTTAGTTGATCTTCCCAGCGCGGGTTGCCGGTGATGCGCGTGCCCTGCGGCAGCGGCTGATCCTTGCGGTACTTGCCGGTCAACAGGCCGCTGAACAGCGGGAAGTACGGCAAGAACGCGAGGCCGAGCCGCCGGCAAGTCGGCAGCACCTCGACCTCGGCTTCCCGCTTGAGCAGGCTGTACTCGTTCTGCACCGACACGAAGCGAGCGGCCCCGGGCGCCGCGGAGCGCTCGGCCTCCTCGAGCTGCTCACGGCTGAAGTTCGAGCAGCCGATCTCCCTGACCGACCCCTCTCTTACCAGCTCGTCGAGCGCGCCAAGAGTGTCTGCGATGGGCACCTCGGGATCAGGCCGATGTAACTGGTAGAGGTCGACATTATCTGTGCGAAGGCGCCTCAGGCTGTCATGAAGAGCGCTTTTCACGTACGTCGGCCTGGCTCCTCCCGGCGCTGTGTCACTGAGCTTGGTGCCGAACTTCGTGGCCAGCACCACGCGGTCCCGGCGGCCGGCCAATACGCGGC
>DASROV010000142.1:0-5922 GCA_035646755.1 Trueperaceae bacterium
ATGAGCCGCGTACTCATCGTCGACGACCACCCGCTTTTCCGTATGGGACTGTCGATGGCCCTCGCCGCCGAAGGGTTCACGGTCGTGAGCGAAGCCGGCGACGGGAACCAGGCAGTGCGAGCGGCGGCCAGGGATGACATCGAGCTGGTGTTGCTCGACATCCGCATGCCAGGCATGGACGGCATCGAAGCGTGCAAGGCGATTACCGACCGCGACGACCCACCCATAGTCGTGATGCTCACCACCCATGACGAGCCCGGCGTCATCGCCGCGGCCAGGCAGGCCGGCGCGACCGCGTTCCTGTCGAAAGAGACGGCCCCCAAGGAGCTGGCCAAACTGCTGAGGCGGATCGTCGAAGATCCCGAGCGGGACTGGTTGCCACACGTTTCACTCCCTTCTCTCACACCGCGTGAGGAGCAGACCTTGGCGTTGCTAAGCATGGGGCATAGCAACAAGGCCATCGCCAAGGAGATGGGCCTGAGCCCAGATACCGTCAAGGATCACCTAGAGCGCGTCTTCGCCAAGCTCGAAGTGCGTGATCGCCTGGCCGCCGTCAAGCGGGCCATGGAGCTCGGGCTGATAAGCCACCGCTAGGCAGCGGCCGCTAGCGCCTAGGTAACTTCCCGGCCGCAGGGTGGCGCGACCGGCGTGGCCCGCTAACGTGCCGCCATGGAACGCCACCGTCGCGGCTTCAACGGCTTCACCATCGTCGAGATGCTCGTCGTCATGGCGGTTCTGGCGGTGCTCGCCGCTATCGTCGTCAACTTCACCCGGCCGGCGGCGGAGATGCGGGCGGCCGGCTCTCTGAAGAGCCTGCTGCTTTTCGCTCGAGCGACGGCCTTGTGGACCGGAACCGCGGTCGCGATAACCGAGTTGCCGTTGGGCAGTGGCTTCGTCGTAACGCGCGGCCCGTTTGACGAGAGCGGTACCTGCCTCGGCGGCGAGGCGAGCAACCGGCTCCTGCTTGCCGAGTACCCGGGCGTGCGCGTCGCGAGCGGCTTCGCCAGCGACGGCATGTTGTGGTTGCCGAGCGGCAGCGGCCGGACCTGCGCCGGCAGCGGCGTGATAAGCGCAACGCTAACGCTCCGAGGCTTCAGCGGTGCGGCCGACGTAGTGATCTCCAGCCTCGGCCGGGTGCGCGTGGAGCGGCAGCCATGAACTGCGGCGGCCGCTCGAGGACTCCTGGTCTCACGTTGGTCGAGGTACTGGTGGCGTTGGCGGTGCTCGGCGTCGTCACCGCCTCGCTCGTCGCCCTGCAGGTCGGCAGCCTGCGGGCTACCAGGACCGCCCTCCTGACCCGTGAGCTCGCGGCCGCGGCGCAGCATCAGCTCGTCCTCGCGCGGCTGTTACCTACGGTCGTGGGCTGCCATGGCCTTGACAACTGGCCCACGGTCGAGACTTGTCAACTTACCGTCAAATGCCTTGACGCGGCCTGTGAACTACGCTCGGTGAGCGTTCACGTCGAGTCGAAGGCGGGCCGCGCCCAAGATTGGCCCACGGTCGCCTACGACGCGCTGGAAGCTGCACCCAAGGCGGAGAGCGCTCCAGCGGCCGTCCCACCAGCTGCCGACGGCCCGGCGTCGCACGGTCCCCCTGGAGCCCTCCGGTGAGGCGGGTTGTAATGCGCCTCGAAGCGCGGTCGTCGCCGCCACCACGCCGCAGCCTTGGCGTCACCCTGTTGGAGCTGCTGGTGGCCATGGCCATTGCGTCCCTGGTGATGATCAGCCTGGCCGGCCTACTCGCGACCGCCAGGGCCGGTGACAGGGCACTAACCAGGGACGTCGAACCACGCCAGGCATTAGCTCTAGGCGCCGAGCTCTTGCGCGAGGAGCTCGGCATGGCCGCGTTCACGCCGTACCTGCCCGCCGCGGAGTCGGGCGTCGACCTCTCACCGCCGCTGTCGAACGTAGTGGTTAGCGGCGCAAGCAGCGCTGCGCATGAAGTGAGGGTCAGCTTCGTCGACGACCGGCTGGCCACGGGCCTCATCAGCCGCGACCTCGAGTTCTCGACCGGGGTTGACGGGCGAGGGGAGGCTCAGCTCTACCGCCGGTCATACGGCTCCCCGCGTCAACCGTTGGTGGCGGGCATCGCCTCGCTGAAGGTGCGAGCGGTGATAGATGGCGCCGGTGTTCACGAACTTGCCGCGATCAGCGAGGGCACCCTCAACTACCCGGCCGCGTGGGCGTTGCTGCTCGAACTCGCGGCGCCGACAAGCGAGACAAGGACCTTCCTCGTCGAGCTGCCTAGTCGCCCGGGCCTGGTCATCGAGCCGTGAAGCAGTCTGTGAGTTTGTGGGTAGACCGGTCTGTGGACCGGTCCGCCAGTCGGTCGATGAATGGGGCGGGCTTCATTCTTCCGGCGGTGCTCATGACGCTGCTGGTGATCGGGGTCATCTCCTTCGCCATGAGCCTTGTCGCCACCCTCGAACTGTTGTCCGCGCGTAGTGCCGCCAACGCGGTCGGTGCTGGCGCCGCGGCCCAGGGGGCGCTGGCGCTTGCGCTGGCCGAGGTGAGCAGCGCTGCGGCCGGCGGGACCCTGAGCGCGCCCGGCCCAGACGCCCCAGGCAGCGTCTACGGGCCTTGGCCGCAGCACGGCGTGCCAGCCACAGCAGGCCTGCACTTGCTGGCTAGCGGGCAAGGGCCCGACGGGGGCGCCACGAGCGGCGGCTCCGCCGTCTACCGGCTCAGCGTCAAGGCGACCGTCGGCAAGGCACACTCGACGGCCAGCCTGGTATTCACGCTCGAGCCCGAGCTCACCGTCCTGGAGCGGCGGCAATGAACGGCACGGCACCTTACGAGTTCCGAGCGAGTCGGCGAGGACCCTGGTCCTTGACACCATCACCCCAGGCTGAAAGCATGATGCGTGCCCGACACCGCCACCGCCGACGATCCAGCCACACGCCAAGAGCCGGCGGACGAAGTCAACGCCTCCCAAAACCTACACAACGCCTCCCAACACGTACACGAAGCCAGGTCCGAGACCAGGGCGCTGTTGTGCGCGGCGTTGCTGGCAGCCGAGCGGCCGCTGTCAGTACGGGAGCTCAAGACATTGCTCGGTGTGAGCGAGCTGGCCGTCACCCGCGAGGTCGAGTCGCTTCACCAGCACCTCGGCGCCGGCGGGCTCGGCATCGAGGTCGAGAACGTCGCGGGCGGCTATCGCCTGGTCGTCGCGCCGAGGCTCGTACCAGCGCTATCGGCGCTGCTCTCGCCCACACCCCTGCCGCAACTGAGCAACGCCGCGCTCGAGACGCTGGCGCTCATCGCCTATCACCAGCCGGTCACACGCGGCGAGCTGGAAGCCGCCCGTGGCGCCTCCTGCGCCTCGACGCTCGAAACCTTGCAGGAGCGCGAACTAATCAAGGTAGTCGGCCAGAAGGAGGTAGTCGGTAGGCCGCTGCTTTACGCGACCACCGAACGTTTCCTGCTCGACTTCGGCCTGGCGTCGTTGGCCGACCTTCCGCCTGTCGCCGAGCAGGCGACCGGCTTCCTGCGCGGCTGAAAAGAGGCGCCGGGGTTACAGCGCTGTCGGCGTTCCCGGTAGAGACGACGCCGCGTTGCCGGTGAGATAACGCACGGCGAGCGCGTAGCCGGCGCGGCCAAGGCCGGCGATGACGCCGACCGCCGCTCCGGCAGTTACGCTCTTGTGGCGGAACGGCTCGCGTGCGTGCACGTTCGAGAGGTGCACCTCGACCACCGGCAGGTCGATAGCCGCGATGGCGTCCCGCAGCGACACGCTGGTGTGCGTGAGGCCGCCGGGGTTGATGACCACGCCGTGGAAGCCTTCGCCCGCGGCCGCGTGGAGCCAGTCGATGAGCTGCCCCTCATGGTTGGTCTGCCGGCAGGTGATCTCGGTGCCGAGGCTGGAGCCAAGATGCAGCAACTCCGCCTCGATCTGCGCCAGGCTGGAGGGGCCGTACACGTCGGGTTCGCGCTTCCCAAGCAGGTTCAGGTTGGGTCCGTTGAGCACAAGGATCACGCCATCATCTCCTTCAAACGCCGCCAGGCGAGCGCGCGCTCAGCGTCGCTGACGTCGCCCACGACCACTGGCACGCCGACATCATGCAACAGCACGAACTTGAGGCGACCTTGGGCCGCCTTCTTGTCGCGGCCCATGTACGCGGTCACCCGGTCGTAGTCGAGTTCAGGCAGCGGCCGCGGTTGAAGCCGCTCGATGAGCTGCGCGAACCTCGCCACCAGGTCGCTCAGGCCGCGTCCTTCGGCCAGCAAGGCGGCGTAGAGCATGCCGTAGAGCACACAGTCGCCGTGCGGCAACTGGAGATCGCTCGCCGCCTCGATGGCGTGGCCGAGCGTGTGACCGAGGTTGAGGTGGGCCCGTACTCCGCTCTCGCGCTCGTCCGCGGCGACCTTCGCCGCCTTGACGGCCACCGACCGGGCGACGGCTTCGCTCAGCAACGCGGGCGACACCGTCGGCGACCACTCGCCTTCGACCAGGTCGACCAGCCAGGGGTCACCGAGGAACCCGGTCTTGACGAGCTCGACGGTGCCCTGCCTGAACTCGGCCGCCGGCAGCGTGGCCAGCGTGTCGATGTCGGCTACCACCGCCCGCGGTTGCCAGAAGGCGCCGACCAAGTTCTTGCCCTGTGGCAGATCGAGGCCGGTCTTGCCGCCGACGCTCGAGTCGACCATGGCCAAGAGGCTGGTCGGGAACTGGTAGAGCGCGACGCCGCGCAGGTAGGTCGCCGCGGCGAAACCGCCCAAGTCGCCGACAACGCCGCCGCCGAGCGCGACGACCGCGGCGTCACGGTTGAGGCCCGAGGTGGCCATCGCCTCGAGCAGCTGACTCCAGACACCTACCTGTTTGCTCGCCTCGCCCGGTGAGACCGTCAACAGCATCACCTGCTTGCCAGCGCCACGCAGCGAATCGCTGAGGCTGCCGGCGTAAAGGGGCGCGACGTGCTCGTCGGAGACGATGGCGACGTGCCGCTCGGCGACGAAGTCGGCAGCCGCCGCAAGCAGACCCTGGCCGATTACTACGTCGTAGGAAGGTGAGACCGCGACCGGCAGGCGCCGAGCCGCGCCATCCTGCGACCCCGTCGCGCTGGCCCGGGACCCCGCCGCGTCGAGCTCGGACCCAGCCTTCACCAGCGGCCCGCTGACCCGAGTGGAGCCGCTGTGCTCACGCCCCACCGCGCCGCTCCCCGAACGTCAGCCGCTGGTGTGGCTGCTCCTTATGCCAGTCCTGCAGCTTCTCGACGATCTCCTCGACGACGTCAGCTGACTCGCGGCCGTCGGTCGAGACCTTGAACGCCGCCACGTCGTCGTACGCGCTCTGCCGCGCGGCCATCAACGTCTTGATGCGGTCGAGGGGGTCGCCGACCTCGAGCACCGGGCGCCGGTGCCGGCGCGTGCGCTTGTAGACGGTCTCGGCGCTGGCGGTGAGTACTACCACCGGCCCGCGCTGCTTGAGCATCTCGCGGTTCTCTGCCAGCACCACGGTGCCGCCGCCCGTCGAGATCACTACCTCGTCGAGCCTTACGCAGCGCCTGACGATCTCGGTCTCGTAGTCGCGGAAGACGCCCTCGCCGTAGAGCTCGAAGATGTCGGTTATGCGCATGCAGCCGACACGCTCGATGACCCGGTCGGTGTCGACGAAGGTGAGCTGCAGGCGGCGGGACAGCTCCCAGCCGATACGGCTCTTGCCCGTGCCCATGAAGCCCGCCATCGCCAGCCAGGTGACGACGCGCTCACGCGGCAAGTGCCTCCTGCCTTCGTCCATGCTCAGTAATCCGCCACCCTGCGGGCGTGGGCCTCGAGGCGCTCGAGCAGCTCGCCGACGATGTCGCCGCCGCGGCGGCGCCATGGATCATGGTGCCCGGCGCGGACCGTGCGTTCGTGGTCGCCGAGCTCGGCGACGATCCCGGCATCATCGGGGCCGCGGCGTTGGGGCGCGCAGCCATGATGC
>DASROV010000143.1:0-2715 GCA_035646755.1 Trueperaceae bacterium
GTCTGCGCCAAGGGCGTGAAGCCGTGCTCGATGAGCACGGTGAGTGCCCCATCGTGCAGCTTGAGCACCTCTGACACACGCATGGCGAGCAAAGAACCTTGCGTCTCGACGGGCATGCCCAGATGGTCACCCGTCACCCGCTTGCTCGCCCATGACCTGGGTCAAGGCGCGTTCACCGCCACGGTCATAGGCTGCCCTCATGCGCGAGGCCTTCCTCGACAACCGCGGCCTGGAGCCGCCACAACCGATGATCCGTACCCTCGAGAAGCTCGACAGCCTCGATGACGGTGACGTGCTAACCATCCACAACGACCGCGTACCCGTCTACCTGTTCCCGCAACTGCTCGACCTTGGCGCCAGCTACACCGTTGACGAGCAGGCCGACGGCAGCGCGGTCGTGCGCATCACCAAGGCGCCAGTGGCCGCCGGCGGTTGAGCACCGCGGGCGGCGCCCCACCCGCCGTACCGATTACGGCCTTGCTCATGGCCGCCGCAGCGTTGCTTGCCGGCGCGGTGTACCTGTTGCTGGCCCCGGCCGCGCTCACCGGCTACCTCGCCAGTCCTCGCCTGCTGGCCCTCACCCACCTGTTCACCCTCGGTTTCGTTAGCCTCGTCTTCCTCGGCACCCTGCAGCAGTTGCCTGCGGTGATGCTGGTCACCGATCTCGCCTGGCCGAGGCTGGGCGTTCTCAGCCTGCCGGTCGCCGTCATCGGCATCGGGCTGCTGGTGTTCGGCTTCGCCAGCGGGATCGACGCGGCCCTACTGGCCAGCGGGGGCACGCTGGTCACCCTTGCGCTGGGCCTTGCCCTCGCGCAGCTGATCGCCACGGCCGCCAAGCGGCCACCGCGCGACCCGGCCGGGCGCGGGTTGGTAACCGCGGTCGCCTACCTGTTCCTCACCGTGCTTGCCGGCCTCCTGTTGGCGTCGGCCCGGGCCAGCCCCGCCTTCGCCGCGGCTGTGGGTTACTCCGCCTCGCTGCATCAGACGCTCGGCCTCATGGGCGCCTTCCTGTTGGGGATCGCGGCCGCCGGGCACAAGCTGCTGTCGATGTTCGCCCTCTCAAAGGGCGGCCCCAGCTGGCGCCTGAAGTGGTTGACTTGGGCGGTGCACGTCGCCGTGGCGACGACGCTGGTCCGCGCCTTCGGCCCGCTGCTGGCGGCGGAAGTGCGGCAGTACGACGCGCTGCTCGGTCAGCTGGCGACAGCCGGCCTCGTCGCCGCCGCCGGCCTGCAGCTCTGGGAGGTCAAGTCGATCCTGGAGCGGCGCCTTCGCAAGCGGCTCGAGGCGCCCATCGTGCGCTACGTGCTTGCGCACGCGTTCCTGCCTCTAGCCGGCCTGCTGCTGTTGCTCGGCTACCGGTCGGCCGCGACGCTGCTATTCATGCTCGGCTTCGTTGGCCTCGCCGTTAGCGGCATGCTGGTGAAGATCCTGTCGTTCCTCACCTGGACGAGCGTCTATGCCCGCCGCTCGAACAAGGTCGCGGCCCCACCACTGCTGCGCGAGCTGATGATCGCCAGGCTGGAGCCCGTGACCACAGCCGGTCTGGCGGCGGGCGCCCTGCTCGCGGGGCTCGCCGTGATCAGCGCTAGTCAACCGCTGGCCGTGCTGGCGGCTATCGGCCTGGTCGTCGGCGCCACCAGCCAACTGGCGCAGGTGATAGTCATCGTCTACCGCACGCTCTTCGGGACTAGCCACAGTGCCGCCGCCGCGCCGCCGCGTCCACCGCTGGCGAGCGGCCCGGCCGCCGATACTACGCCCGGTCCGCGGCACGGCTGAAGGAGTCGACGTGAGTCAGATCATCGCTACCGAGCTAAAGGAAGGGAACTGGATGGTCACCACCGACCTCAAGGAAGACGGCGCTGCGGTGCCGGCCTCGGCCGTGCTCGAGAGGCTCGAGCAGGTAATCGACCCGGAGTTGGGCCTCGATATCGTCAACCTCGGCATGGTCTACGAGGTCTTCGTTACGGGTGCGGACGTCGCTATACAGATGACGCTTACTACCCCCGGCTGCCCGTTGCACGCCAGCATCGAGGAGCAGGTGCGAGCGCGCGTCGGCGAACTCGACGGTGTCGGCAGCATCGCGGTGACCCTGGTGTGGGACCCGCCGTGGACGCCGATGTCGATGAGCCAAGCGGCCAAGCGGGCGTTGGGTTTCTAGCGGCCGGCGCCGGCGGCAAGCTCCTGCAAGCGGTCCAGGTCGACCGCCACGATGGTGCGGCCCTCCATGACGACGGCGCCACCGGCGTGGATGCGCCCAAGGTTGCGGCTCACCAGCTCGGGCACGGTGCCGAGCTTGGTGGCGATCACCGCGTTGGTCTCTAGTTGGTATGGCAGATTGCCCCTCGTCTCCTCAAGCAGGTAGGCGGCGAGGCGGTGCACCACCTCCTTGAAGGAGATCTGCTCGATGAGGCTGACGAGCCGACGCAGGCGCCTGCCCAGCGTGCGCATGAGGTGCAGCGCGATCGCGGGCCGGGCGTGTATCACCCGTTGGAAGCTCTCCTGCTCGATGATCAAGAGCTCGGTCGGCTCGGTGGCCTCAGCGCTTGCCGGATAGGCGCCGCCGTCGAGCGCCACCAGCTCGGCGACGGTCCCGTACTGATGCTCGACCGAGAGCACCATCTCCCTGCCGGTCGCGGGTGAGAGCACGAATATCTTCACCCTACCGCTGGCGATGACGAGCAGCCCGAGCGCGGGGTCACCGTCAAGGAACAGCGT
>DASROV010000144.1:0-3022 GCA_035646755.1 Trueperaceae bacterium
CTCGCCGCTCCCGACGACAGCTACGCCGCCTCGCTGTTGAGCGAAGCCGAGCTGGCGCTGTTCATGCGCTTGTCCGGGCCGGAGCGCGAGCACGCGCTGGCGGTGGCGCGCTGCGTCGCGAGCAAGCACCCCGAGGCGCCAGCCACGGTGCTGCGGGCCGCGCTACTGCATGACATCGGCAAGCTAGGGTCGAGCGCCAACGTGCTGTGGCGGGTGGTCGCCCACCTCGTGCCTGCCGCCGAAGTGCCGGCCGAACCGCGCTCGAGCGGTCTCGCCGGGACGCGCCAGGCCAAGCGCCATCACGCCACCTACGGCAGGCAGTTGATCCTACGAGCCGGCGGCGATCCCGAGGTCGCCCGCCTCGTCGGCCGACACCACACCCCAGGTTCCGACCCCGGCGCGAGCCTGATAGCGAGCTGCGATGAGCTCAGCTGACGAACTAGACGAGTTCGGGGGCCCAACTGACCCCCTCGAGTGGCTGTTCTCCCTGCAGCGTTTCGGGATGGAACCGGGGCTGGCGCGGACCGAGGCGCTGCTCGCCGCCGTCGGTGCGCCGCAAAGCTCCATGCGGGTAGTGCTCGTAGGCGGCACCAACGGCAAAGGCAGCGTGACCGCCGTGCTGGCGGCGTGCCTGCAAGCGGCCGGGCGGCGGACGGGATCGTTCTTCAGCCCTCACCTACAGCGGGTCGGCGAGCGGGCGAAGGTCGACGGCGTGGAGGCCACCCGCGACGAGCTGCGCCGGGCCGTGGCGGCGGTCCGGCCCCACGCCACAGCGTTCGGCGCGACCTTCTTCGAGGTAGTAACCGTCGCGGCGCTGCTGCGCTTTCGAGAGGCCGGAGCGCGCTGGCTGGTGATGGAGGTGGGCCTGGGCGG
This sequence comes from Trueperaceae bacterium, assembly GCA_035646755.1. Classification (GTDB taxonomy): domain Bacteria; phylum Deinococcota; class Deinococci; order Deinococcales; family Trueperaceae; genus DASRWD01. The sequence continues at coordinate 874 of DASROV010000144.1, forward strand.
CCGGCTCGACGCGACCAACGCGCTCGAGCCGGCGCTGTCGATAATCACGCCGATTGGCCTCGATCACACGGCGGTGCTCGGCCCCGACCTGAAGAGCATCGCCGGCGAGAAGGCCGGCATCCTGAGGCCAGGGGTGCCGACCCTCACCGCGGCGAAGGGTGAAGCCCTGGTCGCGATCGAGGCCGTGGCGGACGGCCTCGGTACTCCACTCGCTGTGCTCGGCCGCGAGTTCTCCGTCGAGCTGCTCGAGCAGGGCTGGGGCGGCATCACGGTGGCCATCGAAGCCGGCCCCGAGACTGCGTCGGGCCGGCAAGCTGGCGGCCACGGCGGTAGCTGGGAGGCGCCTGCCGGGCTGCCGTTGCGCCTCCGCTCACCGCTGCTTGGCGCCCATCAGGCCGACAACGTCGCGCTCGCAGCCGTCGCCGCGCTGCAGCTTGGCGTCGAACCGGGGCAGGTGCGCGCAGCTGTCGCCGCCACGCGCTGGCCAGGACGACTCGAGGTTATCGAGTACGAACGCCGGCGCTTCGTGCTTGACGGCGCTCACAACCCACAGGCGGCGAAGGCACTCGCTGCCGCTCTCGAGCGGCTGGATGCGCACGTCGCCGCGCTCGTTCTAGGCGTCTCGGCCGACAAGGATCTGGCCGAGGTCGCGCGCCCCATGCTCGGCCTGGCGACGACGGTAATCGCCACCAAGGCGGCGCTGTCGCCGCGGGGGCTCGAGCCGGAGGAGCTGGCCGCAAGGCTCGCATCCCATGGCCAGCTGCTGGTCTCGCGCACCCCCAAAGAGGCGCTCGAGCAGGCGCTTGCCGCTACCGCTGCGGGCTCAACGATCGTCGTGGCCGGCAGCCTGTTCCTGGTAGGGGAGTTCAGGACGCTGCTCTCAGGCGGGCGCGACGAGCCGGGTCAACGGTGGCAGTGAGCGCGGCGGCTGGCCCGGTAGACCTGAACGTGCTTCACCAGGCCGATGAGGCAGTTGACGATCACGCCGGTCGTCACCAAGAAGGTGAGGTCGCGCGGCCAGCCCTGCCGCTCAAGCGTCAACAGCGTGATCAGCGGGTAGAGGAACAGCGTTATCAGCGTGGCGGGGTCGCTGCGCCTGAAGATGAGCACCAGGGCGACGATGAGGACAACGGCGTAGACGCCAGCTAGGGGGTAGACGGGCAGGGCCGCGCCCAGGGCCGTGGCCAGACCCTTACCACCGCGGAAGCCGATGTAGGCAGAGTAGCAGTGGCCGAGGATGGCCGCCGCTCCCGCCACCAGGGCCGGAACGAGGGTAGCGGAGGAGAGCCCTGCGGCGTCGGCGGAACCGCTAAGCAGCGGCATGTTAAGGCCCGCGAACGCGGCCAGAGCCCCCTTGGCAACGTCGATAATCAGGACCAGCGCTCCGAGGGCGGGCCCGAGGTGGCGGGCGGTGTTCATCGCGCCCATGTTGCGCGAGCCCAACTCGAAGACGTCTTGCTTGCGGGCCCTGGCTAACAGGAAGGCAGTGGGGAAGGCTCCCAGCAGGTAGCCGAGCGCGGCCGCCGCCAGGACCTCAAGCACTGCCTGCACTGCCTACCGGCGCCTCGCTCGCTTGGCTGCCGCCTGAGCGCGTGAGCGGCTCGAGGCTGAGAAGGTCCCTGGCGTGATACGAGACGTAGCGCGAAAGCAGCCGCCAGTGCAGTGGGCGCTGACGTGGCGGACAGTCGAGCGCGGCTCTCGCCGGCGCCGCCACCAGCAGCCTCAGCTCGGTGATCGCTTCGCCGTCTAGCGGCAGACCGGAAGCGCACTCGCGGCAGGCGAGCCCTCCAGCAGACACGTCGAGCGCCGCGAGGTCATCGCGCCGCCCGCAACCGACGCAGCCCTCCAGACGCGGCGCGAGGCCGGCTATGCCGATCAGGCGCCAGGCGTAAAGCAGCCCGATATGCTCGGGGTCGTCGTGGCGGTTGAGGCCGCGAAGACCGCTAGCGAGGTGTTCGTAAAGGCGTTCGCCGAGGTGCACGTCGACGGTGAGCGCATCAACCAGCTCGGCGAGGAGGTTGGCGTAAGGGTAGACCTCGGGGCTGGCCAGGCGCGGCAAGGCGCCGTTGAGTTGCACCTGGGTGAGCAACGCCAGGTCCTCGTCGTGGCGTCGGTAGTACTGCACGGTGACGTCGTGGAAGAGGCTGAG
>DASROV010000145.1:0-4687 GCA_035646755.1 Trueperaceae bacterium
GTTCCGGTGAGGGTAGCGTCACGATGGGCGCCACGGACTAGATCCTCGGCGGCTAGCGCGTCGGCCAAGAGTTCGGACTCGACTACCGCACCTTGCTGAAGAACTCCCTGACGTCCCCCACGAACAGCCCCGGCACCTCCATGGCGGCGAAGTGCCCGCCCTGGTCGAAGTCTGTCCAGTGGACGATGTTGTTGCCTTGCTCGCCGAAGCGGCGGATGGCCATGTCCTCGGCGAAGACGGCGACCCCGGTCGGGGTGGTTGCCGGCGGCCGCCCCCAATTGGGCGCAGCGTGCATGTTCTCGTAGTACAGCCGCGCTGCCGAGCCGGCGGTGTTGGTCAACCAGTAGTGCGTGATGTTGTCGAGCATGGCGTCACGTTTCAGCGCCTCTTCCGGCAGGCCGGTCTGGTTGTGGGTCCAGGCGCTGTACTTGTCGACCATCCAGCCCAGTAGACCGACCGGCGAGTCGCTCAACGAGTACGCGATCGTCTGCGGCCGCGACGCTTGGACCTGGAAGTGGGCGTTGCCTTCTGACAGGAAGTGCTCGATCCGCTCCAGACGTGAGAGTTCAGTTGGGTTCAGTTCCCCGCGAGTAGCTTCGTCGACCTCGCTCCAGGGAATGAAGCCGACGCTAGCGGCGTTGAGGTGCACGCCCACGACGTGGCCGCCAGCCAGCCTCGCCAGTGCCGGCGAGATCAGCGCGCCGAAGTCACCGCCCTGGGCGCCGTAGCGCTCGTAGCCAAGGCGACTCATGAGTTCGGCCCAGGCCCCGGCGATGCGGTTGCAGGTCCAGCCGCGCTGAGTGGTCGGCCCCGAGAAGCCGAACCCGGGCAGGGCCGGGATGACGAGGTGGAAGGCGTCGGCAGGCTCTCCACCGTGAGCGCGCGGGTCACTCAAGGGGCCGATGACGTCGAGGAACTCGGCAACCGAGCCGGGCCAGCCGTGCGTCAGCAGCAGCGGCAGGGCGTCCGGCTCGGGTGAGTGGACATGAATGAAGTAGACGTTGGCGCCATCGATCGCCGTCGTGTACTGCGGCAAGGCGTTTAGGCGATCTTGGTGCGCCCGCCAGTCGTACGAGTCGCGCCAGTACCCGGCCAACTCGCGGAGGTAGCCGAGCGGCACGCCGTACTCCCAGCCGGAGCCTGGCAACTCGTCTGGCCAGCGGGTGCTGTCGATCCTCACCCTGAGGTCCTCGAGCTGAGCAGCGGGAACATCGATCTCGAAAGGACTGACGGCGTCGTCGGTTGCGCCACGCGGCTGTGCCCCTGTCGCTACCTCGAGTGCGTTCATGGCTGCTCCCTTCGGCTACTGAGGCTTGTAAGGCCCCACGCCACATGACAGACTGCTGTCATGTCGGCAAGCATAGAGACTGGACAGCATGCTGTCAATAGCGATGGCAAGGGTCGAGCGGGCGCCGGGCGAACTTCTCGGACCGCGGGCGGCGACTCGTTCACCAACCTCGTGGTCACGGTGGCGTCGCTTGGGCACGCTTTCACGGCCAAGGGCGAGGCGTTGGCACGCATCGGCGGCCAGACCCTCGCCCGCTGGGTGATGCTCGACGCCGTCGCGCACGAGGCTGCGCCGGTCGCCCAGATCGCCAGACGGTTGGGGCAAGCACGGCAGAGCGCCCAGCGTGTGGCTGACCTGCTTGTAGCCGACGGTCTGGCCAGCTACGAGCCGAACCCCAGCCACAAGCGCGCTCAACTACTGCTTATCGAAGAGCCGGGCCGCCGGGCGCTCGACGCCATCAACGAAGCGCAAGCGACGTGGGCGAATCCGCTTGGCCAGGCCATCGGCATTGCGACGATGAACTCGCTCATCGCTGAGTTGAAGCAGGTAAGGGAGGTAGTGGAGCGGGACTCGCAACGGCCTGCGCGCGACCCGTAAGCCGCGCGACCCGTAGGCCGAGCGTGCCCGGCAACTGTCGCGCTCGCCCGATGCTAGTCTCCGCCACATGTCAAAACCATCTGACCTCGAAACCAATCACCACGTCCGCTGGGGTTTCATCGGTTGCGGCGACGTCACCGAGGTCAAATCGGGCCCGGCCTTCAGTCGCGTGGCAGGCAGTTCGATCTCTGCGGTCATGCGCCGAGACGGCGCCAAGGCGCGTGACTACGCCGAACGGCACGGCGTGCCGCGCTGGACCACCGACGCCGACGAGGTGATCAACGCCAGCGACGTCGACGCGGTCTACATCGCGACGCCACCGTCGAGCCACGCCGAGTACGTGGCTCGTGCAGCCGCGGCCGGCAAGCCGGTGTACGTCGAAAAGCCGCTGGCGCGTTCCTACGCCGAGGGCGAAGCCATGGTTAGGGACTGCGAGCGGGCGGGCGTGCCGCTGTTCGTCGCCTATTACCGCCGGGCGCTGCCGCGCTTCGAGTTCGTGCGCGAGCATTTACAGGACGGCAGCATCGGCGAGCCGGCCATGGTCAGGATGGACCTTAGCTGGCCGGCCCCGACAGGTCCTGACCAGGCCGGTTGGCGCTGGGACCCGGAAGTTGCCGGCGACGGGCTGCTGCTCGACCTCGGCAGCCACGGGCTCGATCTGCTCGACCATTGGCTCGGGCCCATCGCGGAGGTGGACGGCTTCTCAGCCACGCGCCTGCCGTGGTCCCGGGTGAAAGACGAGGTCGTCGGCTCGATCAGGTTCGCGAGTGGCGTACTGGGTGCGGTCAGCTGGAGCTTCGCGGGACCGGGCCAACACGACCTCATCACGATCACGGGCTCGAGCGGCAGGCTCACGGTTCCCCTGTTCGCCGAGGGGCCCGTGCGGTTGACGGAAGCTACCGGCCGCACTTCCGAGCACGCCATACCGCACCCCATGCACGTACACGAGCCGCTCGTCGAGACGATAGTGGGCGAACTCCTCGGGCGAGGTACGACTTGCCCCAGCACCGGCGCCAGCGCGCTGCGGACGCAGCGGGTGATGGACGACTTGCTTGCCTGAGACAGTGATCGTGACTAGTCCGTCGGCCCGCATTTGCCGAGGCGCGGTTGGCGTTCGAGCGCTTCGTCACAGTCAGCGGCCACCCGGCCGGCCTGAACTTCGGGGACTGCACCTCCTACGCCGTCGCCAGCAGCAGCGGGCGCGCGCTCGCCTTCAAGGGCGACGACTTCGTGCACTCTGACCTCGAGTTGCTCAAGCTCGGCTGAGCCCCTCCGGCGCACAGGTCACGGCAGGTAGCGGCGTGAGGTAACCTCCGCCGCAAGGACGACCTTAAGCGAGTGAGCCCAAACCCGCTCTTTCCCTCCGCGTTCCGCATCATCCGCTTCGCCATACCGGCCATGCTCGCCGGCATCACCGTGCCGCTGATGGGCATAGTAGATATCGCGGTCCTCGGCCGCCTCGGCGATCCCGCCATCATCGCGGCGGTCGGGGTGGCGTCGACGATATTCACCGTCATCGCCTGGTGCTTCAGCTTCCTCCGCTTCACGACCACGGGCCTCGTCGCCCAGGGCGCCGGCCGCGAGGACGAGCCCGAGATGGTCGTTCAGGGCCTGCGGCCCCTGGCCGCGGCCCTGCTTGGCGGCGCCGGTCTGGTGGTCGCGCAAGGGCCGATCATCGCTCTCGGTCTAACCCTCATCGCTCCGGCTCCCGAGGTCGCTGCCATGGCGCGCGAGTACTTCTCGGTACGTATCGTCGGCGCGCCGCTCACGCTCTCGCTTTACGCGCTCAATGCCTGGCTGATGGGAGCAGGCAGCCCCCGCGCCGTGCTCCTCGTGCAGCTGTTCCAGACCATGCTGAACGTCGTGCTGACGGTGTGGTTCGTGCTCGGCCTCATGTGGGGCGTCGCCGGCGCCGCCTGGGGCACTGTCTTCGCCGAGGTGGGCGCAAGCGCGGTCGTCGTGGGGGTCCTGCTTGTGCGCATCGCCCCCGAGCGCTGGCGGGCTCAGTTCGGGCGCGTGTTCGACAGGCAGGCCTGGAAGCGCCTGCTCTCTGCCAACGGCGACCTTGTCATCCGCACCGTCCTGCTCAGCCTCAGCATGGCGCTGTTGAGCGAACGAGGGGCGCGGCTTGGAACCTTGACCTTGGCGGCCAACCAGATCCTGCTGCAGGCATACCTGCTCGTCGCTACTGTCAGCGACGGCGTCTCGCTCGGGGCCGAGGTATACATCGGCCGCGCCGTGGGGGCCCGCAACGTCGAGGCGCTGCGGCACGTAGTCAAGCGAAGCGCGGTGATGGCGCTGTTCTGGGGCGCGGCCGTCGCCGGGCTGGTGGCGCTGGCCGGCACGTTCTACCCCGGGTTGATGACCACCGACCCGGACCTGGTTAGAGCGGTAAGCGACTATTGGGGCTGGCAGGTCGCGTTGCCGATCGCCGCTGTGTGGGCGTTCATGTGGGACGGGGTGTTCTTCGGAGCGACGTACACCCGGCCGCTGCGCAACTCGATGATCGTCGCCGCGGCGCTCTACGCTGTGATCATCTTCCCGTTGGCCGCCGTGCTCGGCAACCACGGGTTGTGGTTGGCGCTGGGTATCCAGCTAGTCATCAGAGCGGTGACGTTGGCGTACGCCTGGCCCGCCCTCCTCAGAAGCGTGGGAAAGTGAGGCGTGCGACATTCGCGAGTAGACACTGCCGTGGCCACGCCCGGCCCGAGCCACGAGGGAGCACCCGCTAGGAAAACGGCCCACGTCGCATCTGGCTATCTGTTCATAGGCCTGTTGGCGGTCTTGGCGGGACTCCTACTC
>DASROV010000146.1:0-6982 GCA_035646755.1 Trueperaceae bacterium
GAGTCGGAACTGATCCCGATCCTCTACACGGTCAGCCCGATGGCCCACTACAGCTGGGTGACGAGCATCAACGGCTTCCACCAGGAAGGCCAGATCAACCCGCTGCTCGGCGCCTGGGAGCTTCCGCTCCTCTACAAGGCCGAGTAACTCAGGTTCGATCGGCCCAGTCGAACGTGTGTTCGACATAGGACGTAGAAGACGGCGGTGGGTGACTTTCACAGTCGCCCACCGCACCAATCCATTATGTTGATGATATTGACGATCTTTAGCCACGACGACAGAACTCCCTCTGGCTCGAGCCCGGCGAAGGAGCGACGTTCCGTCTTGGGCGGAGGCGACGCCTAAGTGTTGCTATTCCTGGTACGCCGCTTCTTGCAGATGATCCCGACGTTCATCGGCGCCACCATGCTGGCGTTCCTCATCAGCCAACTGGTGCCGGGCGACTTCCTAGCGCGCAAATCGCTCGAGCCCAACGTCCGCCCCGAGACGATCGAGCGCATGCGCGCGCAGTTCGGCCTGGACCAGCCGATCCACGTGCAGTACGTGCGCTGGATGGGCAACCTGGTCCAGGGCAACCTCGGGCAGAGCTTCGTGTCGAACCAACCGGTGATCGAGCGCATCGCCCGGCCCATGCGTAACTCGATGTACCTCGCGATCTCCGCGCTCATACTGTTATGGGGGGTGAGCATTCCATTAGGGGTGTACTCGGCGGTTAGGCAGTACTCCGTCGGCGATCAGGTGGTGAGCGTCTTCGCCTACTTCGGCCTGGCGATTCCCAACTTCTTCTTCGCCCAAGTGCTCATCTTGTTCCTGTTCATCGTTCGCGGCTTCACTCGCGAGACCTTCGGCTTCAACGAGATGCTGCTGCCGGTCGCCGGCCTCACCAGCAGCAATTTCGCGACCATGACGCCCTTCCGGCAGTTCCTCGACATGCTCTGGCATCTGCTGCTGCCAGCGTTCGTCGTGGCGACGTCGGGCATGGCCGGCTTCACCCGGGTGCTGCGGGCGCAGATGATCGAGTACCTCGGCTCCGATTTCATCCGAACTGCCAGGGCCAAGGGCGTAGGGCAGCGTGGGGTCACCTACAAGCACGCGCTTAGGCCGGCTATCATCCCGTTCGTCGCCGGTATCGGCGGCCTCTTGCCCAACCTCGTCGGCGGGGCCGGCCTCGTCGAGGTCGTGATGTCGTACCCGGGCATAACCCCGACCTTCCTCGACGCCCTCAACTCGCAAGACATCTACATCGTGCTCGGGCTGTTGGTGATAACCACCTTGCTGCTGATGGTCGGCAACCTCATCTCCGACATACTCCTCGCCGTGGTCGACCCGCGGATAAGGTACGGCTGAGCCGACCATGAGCGACGACGACCGCGACCTGCGCCACGGTCACCCGCCCGCCGACGAGCCGTCGGGCGACGGCGTACTGAGCGAGGTACAGGCACGCCACGCCGGAGCTCCGACCCAGCGCCTCAGCAAGTCCCAAGGCAGGATCGTCTGGGAGCAGTTCAAGAAGCACAAGGCGGCTCTCATCGGCGGGGTCGTCCTCGTCATCATGTACCTGACGGCGGCCTTCGCCGGCTTCCTTGCTCCCTACGACATCAACGAGTACCGTCGGCTGCCCGTGGCGGCGTTCAGGCCGCCGACCGAAGTCCACTGGGTCGATCCTGAAACCGGTAGGCTCACGCGCCCATACGTCTACGACGTCAGCGAGGAGCGCGACCCAGTCACGCGCCAGCGGGTCTACGTCGCGGATACCAGTCAGCGCTACCCCATCAAGTTCTTCGTGAAGCGGCCCGACGCCGGTTACACCATCCTCGGCCTCTTCGAGTCGGACGTACATCTCTTCGGCGTCGACGATCCGGCGCGAATATTCCTGTGGGGCACTAACAACCTCGGTAAGGACGTGTTCTCGAGGGTGCTTTACGGCGGCCAGGTGAGCCTCACCATCGGCATTCTCGCGGTCTGGGTAGCGCTGTTCCTCGGTCTGTTGATGGGCGGGCTGGCGGGCTTCTACGGCGGCTTCATCGACGATCTCATCATGCGCCTAGTCGAGGTATTCGCCGCCATCCCCGGGCTGTTCCTGCTCATCGTGCTGGCCTCGCTGCTCCGCGACCCACGTAACCCGATCGCCCAGGCCATCGGCTTGAAGATGACTTCGGCCGAGACGTTCCTGCTGACCGTGGTGGTGTTGGGGCTGGTCGGCTGGGGCGGCCTGGCGCGCATCATCCGCGGGCTGATCCTCTCGATCAGGGAGATGGACTACGCCGCCGCCGCCAAGTCCCTGGGCGCCAGCGAGTCCCGCATCCTCTGGCGCCACTTGCTGCCGGCTACCGCCAGCTACGTCATCGTCGACCTCACGCTAACTATCCCCGGCTTCATTCTGCTCGAGACCGGCTTGTCGTTCCTGGGGCTGGGCCCCAGCGAACTCGACACCTCCAGTTGGGGCCTGCTGCTGCGAGACGCGACGTCGCGTGGCATAAGCATCCAGTTCGTGCCCTGGCTGCTGATCCCCGGCATCCCCATATTCCTGGCCGTGTTATGTTGGAACCTACTAGGCGATGGCCTACGCGACGCCTTCGATCCGAAGAAGCGCAGGTAGATGCGCTCTTCACACGCGTTATTCCTAGCGTCAAGGATCGTCACGGCGTATTTCCTCAAAGAGAGTTGCCGCTATCTTGCCGAGCGACGCAGGTTATGTCCCGCGCCGCTCTAGCGACCGTTACGCCTCTCTTGCCCGCTTTCGTGCGGGTCCGGCATCTACCGCGTGAGGAGCGAACCGCGTGAGGAGTGAGAACCTAGATGGCTAACAGCGACCGGCTGCTCGAGGTCAACGACCTCAAGACCTACTTCGACACCGACGAGGGCACCGTCAAGGCCGTCGACGGCGTGAGCTTCCACCTCGACCGCGGTGAAACGCTAGCGGTCGTCGGTGAGTCCGGTTCGGGCAAGTCGGTGACCAGCCTGTCGGTGATGCGCCTCATCCCCACCCCGCCGGGCCGCATCGCCAGCGGCCAGATCCTCTTCGAGGGCCAGGACATCGTCAAGAAGTCAGAGCGCGAGATGCGCCGCATCCGCGGTAACGACATCTCGATGATCTTCCAGGAGCCGATGACCAGCCTCAACCCGGTCTACACCGTCGGCGACCAGATCGCCGAGGCCATCGTCCTCCACCAAGGCAAGAGGTACCGAGAGGCGATGAAGCTGGCGGCCGATATGCTCGACCTGGTTGGCATCCCCGAGCCGAGCAAGCGCGTCAAGAACTACCCGCACCAGATGTCGGGCGGCATGCGCCAGCGCGTGATGATCGCCATGGCGTTGTCGTGCGGTCCGAAGCTGCTCATCGCCGACGAGCCGACGACGGCGCTCGACGTCACCATCCAGGCTCAGATACTCGACCTCATGCGCAAGCTGCAGCAGGAGATCGGCATGTCCATCCTGTTCATCACCCACGACCTCGGCGTCGTCGCCGAGATCGCCGATCGCGCCGTCGTGATGTACGCCGGTCGGGCGGTCGAAGAAGCCGAGGTCAACGACATCTTCGCCAACCCCAAGATGCCGTACACGCTCGGGCTGCTCAACTCCATCCCACGCGTCGACCGTGCCGCCGAGCATCAGGAGCGCCTGCAGGCGATTCCCGGCAACGTCCCGAACCCGCTCAACCTGCCGGTCGGCTGCTCCTTTCACCCTCGCTGCCGCTTCGTGCAGGAGAAGTGCAAGGCCGCCATCCCGCCGCTCGAGGACACCGGCAACGGTCACCAGGTCCGCTGCGTGCGCTGGGACGAGCTCGACCTGAAGTCGGAGATCCTGGCATGACCGAAGCCGTCAACTCCCTTGGCCACTCACCGGCCGACGCCAACACCCTGCTGGAAGTCAACAACCTGCGCAAGTACTTCCCTATAAGGGGCGGCATCTTCTCGCGGGTGGTGGCGAACGTCAAGGCCGTCGAAGACGTCAGCTTCACCGTTCAACGCGGTGAGGTAGTTGGGTTGGTGGGCGAGTCTGGCTCGGGCAAGACGACCGTCGGACGCAGCATCCTGCGGTTGATCGAGCCGACCTCAGGCGAGGTCAAGTTCGACGGCGTCGACATCGTGAAGGTCAACAAGTCGACGATGCGCGAGTACCGCAAGAAGATGCAGATAATCTTCCAGGACCCGTTCGCCAGCCTCAACCCGCGCATGTCGGTCGGCGACATCATCGGCGAGGCGATGACCATCCATAACCTCGCGCGGGGCAAGGAGCGTGAGCAGAAGGTCGCCAGCCTGCTCGAGCGCGTCGGCATGTCGCCAAACCACATGCGCCGTTACCCGCACGAGTTCTCGGGCGGCCAACGGCAGCGTATCGGCATCGCCCGCGCGCTGGCGGTCGACCCCGAGTTCATCGTCGCCGACGAGCCGGTCTCGGCCCTCGACGTCTCCATCCAGGCCCAGGTAGTGAACCTGTTGCAAGACCTGAAGGCCGAGCTCGGCCTCACGCTGCTGGTCATCGCGCACGACCTCGGGGTGGTCGAGTACATCTCCGACCACGTGATCGTGATGTACCTCGGTCGGATCATGGAGATCGCGCCGTCCAAGGAGCTCTACGCCAACCCCATCCACCCGTACACCGAGGCGTTGCTCTCGGCCGTGCCGATCCCCGACCCCACTATCAAGCGCGACCGCATCATCCTGCAGGGCGACATCCCCAGCCCTATCAACCCGCCGTCTGGCTGCGTCTTCCGTACCCGCTGCCCGATCGCGACCAAGGAGTGCGCCGAAGTGGTGCCGCCGCTCGAAGAGGTATCGCCCGGGCACTTCAAGGCCTGCATCCACCGGCCGTAGGCCCGACTCGTCGAGGACGGTCGTACACGATCCAATAAGCGCCGGCCGCGGCTCGCACGTCCCGGCCGGCGCTTATCATCGACGCCGTGAGCCATGACGATGCCGAGCACGAGCGAGAGGACCAGCCAGAGGACGAGCGAGCCGCAGCGCCGGCACACCGCGGGCCACTACCCGGCACGCCACCCGGCACGCCACCCGGCACGCCACCCACCAGGCACGACGGTGCCCGCTCTCCGCTGTCGCCCCGGCAGGTACTCGACCTCATCCTCCGCACCTACCGGGCCTCCTTCCCGTTCATGCTGCTGTTCGTGCTTGTCATGTTGGTACTCACCTGGCTGCTCACCGAGCTGATCTTCTGATGACGACCACATCTCTCCGCACCGAGCGCCTCCGCCAAGCCATTCGTGAGCGCGTGTCGCGGGCGCTGCCCGCCGGCGAGCGCGAGTCGACAGGCGGTCACGGCGCCAATCAGACCGAGCTGCGCCGGTTCAAGCGGTTGCTGCACGTCTACCCCGAGCGAGTCGGCAAGTACCTTCGCGGCCAGGTCGTGTACCTCTCGGCGACGGCCCACGGTGCGAACAACGACGACGCGACGTTGACGGTGGCCGCCGCCATCGAGCTGTTCCAGGCCTGGGTGCTCATCCACGACGACATCGAGGACGACTCAGAGACCAGGCGCGGCCTGCCGGCACTCCACCGCGAAGTGGGTATGCCCATAGCCCTCAACGTGGGCGACGCACTGCACGTGCGCATGTGGCGGCTGCTCCTCGAGCTGCTGCCATCGTGTCCCCGGCAGGCGCCCGGAATCATCGACGAGTTCGGCGCGATGATCGAGCTCACCGCCGAGGGTCAGCATCTCGACCTCGCCTACCTCGACGCGGGCCGCGTGGACGTAAGCGAGGCCGAGTACCTCGACATGGTCGCGCGCAAGACGGCGCAATACACGGTCGTCGCGCCACTACGGTTGGGCGCCATGCTGGCCGGCCGCGAGCCCGACGAGGCCCTCACGCCGGCCGGTCGCGAGCTCGGCGTGGCGTTCCAGATCCGCGACGACGTGCTCAACCTGCGACGGCGGCCCGCAGCCGACGACGGCTACGGCAAGGAGTTCGCGGGCGACCTCTACGAAGGCAAGCGCACGTTGATCCTCGCCCACATGCTGGCGGCCGCCGACGCCGAGCAGCGCGCCGTGGCCCACGAGCTGCTCCGCAAGGAGCGGGGCGAGCGCACGGCTCAGGACGTAAAGGTGCTGCTTGACCTCATCGAGCAGCACGGCTCGCTCGAGTACGCTCAGGGGGTCGCGGCCGACAAGGCGAACAACGGCCTCGGTCTGTTGGCCGAGGCGCTCGCGGGCGTACCTGGCTGGGCCGCGGCCGGCGACCTCGGGACCCTTCTCGCCGACGTGGCCGAGCGCGAGCACTGAACCGGTGATGAGGAGCGGTGCCCATGGCAGCCTGGTGAAAGCCTAGCGCCGCCTGGCGAGCCGACGCGTCGGGCCTAGGCTCAGTCATGACCCTTGAGCTCCTGCGCGGCGTGCGGAACGCCGCCGGCGCGCTGCGGCGCTGCCCGGTGTGCCTGTCGAGCTCGGCCGGGGCCTCTGGCGTCTGTGCTGGCTGCGAGCGGCGGCTAGTTGCGGCGGTGGCGGCGCTGCCGCCGCCGAGCGGGCCGACGTTCTGGCTGGGTGCGTACGCCGGCCCGTGGTTGCGGCTGATTCACGCTCTGAAGTACGGAGGTGACCGCCGGTTGGCTCGGCTACTTGGTCGCCTTCTCGCTCAGCGGGCGACCACCGCAGCACGGATGCCACGTGTGGTCACGTTCGTGCCGGCGTCTCCAGCCAGGCTGGCCGAGCGAGGCTTCGACCAGGCCGAACTGCTTGCCGCTGCCGTCGCCGACGCGGCCAAGGTCGACTTGCTCAAGCTCTTGAGGCGCTCGACGACGTCCTTGAGTCAGGCACGACTGTCACGAGCCGAAAGGGCGCTCAACGCCGGTGCATCGTTCGTGGCCACGGCCTGCAACGGCCGCTACGTCCTGCTGGTCGACGACGTGCTCACCACAGGCGCTACCACCACCGCCTGTGCCGCAGCGTTGCTGGCAGCAGGAGCTAGCGAGGTACGCACGGCGGTGGTGGCGCGGACCGCTCGCCGCTAGGTTGGAACGCCGGCAAGTAG
>DASROV010000147.1:0-5292 GCA_035646755.1 Trueperaceae bacterium
GGTAGTCGTTGACGACGTCGGCGGCGCTCTCGCCCTCGGCTCGCATGCGCATGTCTAGCGGGCCGTCGTGACGGAAGGCGAAGCCGCGGTCCCCTTCGTCGAGCTGCATCGAGGAGACGCCGAGGTCGAAAAGCACGCCGCTCACGGCGTGAAGGCCTTGTTCGAAGGCGTGCTTGTCGAGCTCGCGGAAGTTCCCGGTGGCGAACTTGAGCCGCTCGTCGTCGAGCGCCTGCCGCCAGACACCGTCAGCGTCAAGGTAGGTGGCGGTCGACGGGTCTTGGTCGATGGCGAGCACCTTGACGCCGTGCTCGAGGAGCAGTTTGGTGTGGCCACCAGCGCCGAAGGTAGTGTCGATGTACCAGGCTCCCGACTTCAGGTCGAGGTTCTCGATCACCTCGGTCGGCATGACGCTGATATGCGGAGCGCTCGTCATCACCATCACCCCACCAGCTCCCGCAACAGTTCGGGCGCGGGGGGGCTCTCCTTGACGCCTTCGAGATTGGCGAGCCACCGTTCCTCGTTCCAGATCTCCAGGCGGTTGGGGGCTCCCACCACCATGACGTCACCTTCGAGCACGGCGAACTTGCGCAACGGCGCCGGGAGGCTTATGCGCCCCGTCGAGTCGAGCCTGGCCTTGGCGGCACCGGAGTAGAAGAAGCGCACGAAGTTGCGTGCGCTGGGGTCGGTGAGCGGTAGCTCGGTGAGGTGCGCCTCGATCTGCTGCCATGAGCCCATCGGGAAGACGAAGAGGCAGCCGTCCATGCCGCGCGTGACGATCATGCCGTCCTCGACGAAGTCGCGAAAGGCGGGAGGCACTATGACCCTGCCCTTGTCGTCGACGCTGTACTGGAACTCGCCGAACGGCATCTACTGTCTGGCTCCTCGGGACTCGGAAAAGCGCGGCCTAGGGCGGCGGATACGGGGTTGCGGGACGGCGGCTGACGGCCTTAGTTGGCGGCTTGGAAGACTCTACCACAATCTCCCACTCTTTCCCACGCCGACCGCCCGACAGCGCCGAACATGTGGAATCTCTCCCACATGGCCCCGCCGCATATTGAGAGACGGCCCCTTTTCGGGGCCGCCTCGTTGTCCCCGGGGCGCCGGGGCCGTTATTTGTGCGGGTGGGCTTGTAAGCCGGGTTCTGTGACCTCTGAAGGCCGCGAACGGCCACCAAAAGCCTCTGGTCATCTATCTGGGACGCGCGTCGCCGCGCGCCTCGAGCGGTCATCCTGGAGATGATGGCGAGCCGGGCAGGCTCTCTCTCACTGTCGGACCTTGCACCGGGTGGGGTTTACCTAGCTGCCGCCGTTGCCGGTGGCACTGGTGCGCTCTTACCGCACCGTTTCACCCTTACGTTGCCGATGCGCCGCTAAGCGCTTTGGCCGCGCGGTCTGCTTTCTGTTGCACGTGCCGTCGCCTTACGCGCCCAGCCGTTAGCTGGCACCCTTGCCCTACGGAGCCCGGACTTTCCTCAGAGACTTTGGCCAACGGCCAAAGTCTCCGCGACCAGACCGCCCACACCGCGACCTTAGATAATAGCATGCGGGACCGCCTTGGAGCGGTCCCGCATGCTGCTTGCTTATCGCGATTTCTGATTTGCGGCCGGGGGCTCTAGCTTTCGGCCGGGGCCCAAGCTTTCGGCCGCCGGCCGGCCTGCCTTAGAGTGCGCGGTAGTCGGTAACGACGATCTCGCCGTCGATTATCTGCTGCTTGATGGTGGCAAGCTCGTCGAGCAGGGCCTGTGGGAGGAGGGCCTCGTTGTACTCGTCGACGGCGAAGTCGACGCCGTCCTCGGCCAGGCCCAGGTTGAGCAGGCCACCGCTGAAGGTGCCGTTGACGACGTCCATGGCGGCTTTGTACGAGGCCACGTCGACGCGCTTGAGCATGCTGGTGAGGCCGTGGTTGAGCGTGGCGGGGTCCGCATCGGTGTCGCCGCGGGGGTTCTGGTTGCTGTCGACGCCGATGAAGAAGATCGGCTTCGCGTTCTCGCCGCAGGCCGCGGCGTAGGCGTCCGAAACGGGGATCTCGGCGAGCTGGGCGTCGAGCGGCGTGTCGCGCACGTTGCCGCTCGGGGTGAAGCACTGGGTCTCGTTGACGAAGTCGATGACGCCGTTGCCGCTTGCGCCCGCGGCGGCGAAGATGATGTCGGCGCCCTGGGCGTGCTGCGTGCTGGCGAGCTCCTTGGCGCGGGCCGGATCGTTCCAGGCGTCAGGGGTGACACCGACGTAGTTGCTGATGATCGTGCAGTCGGCGCAGGCAGACATCACGCCTTCCTGGTAGCCGAGGTCGAAGGCGCGGATGAGCGGCACGTCCATGCCGCCGACGAAGCCAACGGTGCCGGTGCGAGTAAGGGTGCCGGCGATGTAGCCGACGAGGAAGCTGCCTTCCTGCTCCTTGAAGAGCACACTGCGGACGTTCTCGCCCTCGGCGACGGCGTCGATGAGCACGAAGGAGGTGTCGGGGAACTCGGCGGCGACTGATTGCACGGCGTCGGCCTGGAGGAAGCCCGGGGCCACGATCAGCTCGGCGCCCTGCAGGGCGATGCGGCGCTGACCTTCGGCCGCCGTGTCGGGGCTGCCTTCGAACTCGACGATGTCGATCTCCAGGCCCTCGGCCTCGAGCTCGGCCTCGGCGCGCTGCACGCCGTTCCAAGTGCCTTCGTTGAACGAGCCGTCGAACTTACCGCCGGCGTCGTAAACGATGCCGAACACGTAGTCTTGGGCGGTCGCCACAGTGAAGAATATGACTGCCGCCAGGATCAACAGTTTGCGCATAGGGTGTGAGTCCTCTCGCTACTTGCGTGAAATTTCTCACCTTGTGGGTGACGTCTGACTATAACAGAGGCTCGGGAGCGCGACTTCCACTGCTGGCCGTCGTTGTTAACCAACTGTCAACCGACGATGTAGGCCGCAGGCAACGCTCGCCAGCGGGTGCATGGCGCGGCAACGCCGACTCAGAACAGGATGCGGCTCCAGTCGAGTTCGTCGAGGTCGCGGAAGACATCGACATGTTCCATGAGGATGCCGGCCGACTGGTTCCTGAACATCGCCGACTCGACGTGCTTGCCGTAGCGTTTGAGCGTCTCGACCAACTCGACGTAATCACCATCGCCCGAGACGATGAGGGCGGTGTCGTAAGCGTCCTGGAAGGCCAGCGAGAGCGCCTCGACCGCGATCGCGACGTCGATGCCCTTCTCCACCAAGGAGCCGTCCTGGCGCCGGTGAAGGCGGCCGAACCTCACCGTAACGTAGGGGATGCGCCTAAGCGACTCGAAGAAGCGCGCCTGGCCCTCGCGCAGCTCGGCCTCGTAGTCGTCGGTCAATGGCACGTTGTAGTAGTAGGTGCGGTGTACCGGCCGGTCGCGCAGCAACTGCTGTATCAACTCAGCGAAGTTGACCCTGGTGCTCTTGAGGTTCTCGCGCATGCCGTTGTAGAGGTTGCTGCCGTCGATGAAGACAGCCACGCGCTCGGTCGGCGCCGGCCGAGCCGACCCGAAACGGCGGCCGCTACTAGAGTCCCGGCCATCGTTCCTGCCGCGAGGACGCTGGCTGCGTCCGTTGCCGTCGTTATCTTCCATGGCTCGATATTCGCAAGGCAGCTTCCATAGGCCGGACAAGTCTAACCTTAGCCGCGCCAAGCGCAGGCGCCGCGGCGCTATCATCAGCCCATGAACGAGAGCGAGAGGCCCGAGAGTTTCGAACTCGATCACACCAAGGTTAAGGCGCCGTACGTGCGCCTCGCCGGCCGCTACCAGGGCCGTGAGGGCGACGTCGTCAGCAAGTACGACCTACGCCTCGTGCAGCCCAACCGCGCCGAGATCCCGACGGCGCCGCTTCACACCATCGAGCACCTGTTGGCAGGTTTCCTGCGCACCGAGTTGGCCCGCTTCGGCTCCGGCGCCGAGGTGATCGACGCCAGCCCGATGGGTTGCCGCACGGGCTTCTACCTCACGGTCTTGGGGGAGCCCCGCCACGAGGACGTGCGCGCGGCTTTCGAGGCCGCCCTCGGCAGCGTGGCGGCGCACGAAGGCGAAGTGCCCGGTTGCAGTGAGCTGCGCTGCGGCAATTGGCGTGATCACTCGCTGCCGGGGGCCAAGGCCTGGGCAGCGGCCGTGCTCGAGCGGCCGATAATCGTGCAGGACACGATTCGCATCGTTTGAGTGACGCCGCGGATGAGGACCATCAATTCACTCATGAGAGCGCGTGGCATGATTCGCGCATGGAACGCAAACCCCTTGTGCTCATCGTCGAAGACGAGAAAGAGATCGCCAAGTTCATCGACCTGGAACTCCAGGCCGAGAACTACGAGACCGTGGTCAGCTACGACGGCGTCACCGGCCTCTCGAAGTTCCGTGAACTCAACCCCGACCTCGTCGTGCTCGATCTCATGCTGCCGGTCCTCGACGGGCTCGAGGTCGCGCGTCGCATCCGCAAGACCAGCAACACGCCGATAATCATCCTCACCGCCAAGGACTCGGTCGACGACAAGGTCACCGGCCTCGACTCCGGCGCCGACGACTACCTGGTGAAGCCGTTCAGCATCGAGGAGCTGCTCGCCCGGGTGCGGGCCCATCTCAGGCGCGTGAACCCGGCGGTCACCGGCGAGGTGAGGGTGGCGGATCTCGTCATCAACCTCGAGGGCCGCGAGGTTTTCCGTGACGGTCGGCGCATCGAGCTCTCGGCGAAGGAGTTCGAGTTGCTCGAGCTTTTCGCCCGCAACCCGGGCAAGGTCTTCAACCGCTTCGAAATCGAGGAGAAGGTCTGGCCCGAGTACACCGGCGGCAGCAACGTCGTCGACGTCTACGTCGGCTACCTCAGGCGCAAGCTCGAGGGCGAGGGCGAGCGGCGGCTCATCCACACCGTCCGTGGGGTCGGCTACGTACTGCGTGAGGAGTAACCTGTCAACGTGCGCCTGAGGCTGCAACTCACGTTGGTCTTCGGGGTGTTCATAGCGCTGATCCTGTCGGCGTTCGCGGTGTCGGTGTACCTGCTAACAGAACGCTCGCTAAGGGCCGGCGTACAGGAGCGTGCCCAGACCGCGCTGGCCGAGCTCACTAGCGGCGCAACGACCATCGCCCAGGGCCTGCAGAAGCTGCCGAGCGACAGCTACCACCAGCTCATTATAGTGGGCCAACTCGGCTTCCCGCCCGAGAGCCCCGCTGCCCTCAGGGCTGGCGTGCCGTACCTGAGCAACAACAACCTCGCCGCGTCGCTTCCCGACTCGGCGATCGAGACCCTCATCGACGACGGCGAGGTGGCCGCGACCATCGGCACCGAGAACGGGCGCATGCAC
>DASROV010000148.1:0-3688 GCA_035646755.1 Trueperaceae bacterium
GGGATGACGCTGCCGCGGCTGCCGAGCACGTTGCCGAAGCGCACCGACACGAACGTCTGGTTCGGTGCGGCGTGGCGGGCGGCGTCCTGCACCAGGTACTCGACCATGCGCTTGGTCGCGCCCATTACCGAGCTCGGGTTGACGGCCTTGTCAGTGGAGATGTTGACGAAGTGCGAGACGCCGTGCTTGAGCGCCAGGTGAATGAGGTTGCGGCTGCCGATGACGTTGTTGAAGATCGCCTCTTCGGGGTTCTCCTCCATGAGCGGCACGTGCTTGTGGGCAGCGGCGTGGAACACGACGTCGGGGCGGTAACGGCTGAAGACGTAGTCGAGCCTTGCGCCGTTCTGGATGGCGCCGATGACGCCGTGGTAGCTGATCTCGGGCCAGTCACGGTCGAGTTCGCGCTCGAGCGAGTAGATGCTGTTCTCGCCGTGCCCGAACAGGATCAGGTCGGACGGGTGGAAGCGGCAGATCTGCCGGACCAGCTCGGAGCCGATGGAGCCGCCCGCCCCAGTGATCATCACGCGCTTCCCCCGCAGGTAACCGAGGATGGCGTCGGTGTCGAGCTTTATCGGCTCGCGGCCGAGGAGGTCGTCGATGTCGACCTCGCGGATGCGGCTCAGGTCGACGCGGCCCGACAGGACCTCGTACATGCCTGGGATGATCTTGTAGGTAAGGTTCGGCCGCGCCTCACGCATCTTGTCGATGACGTGCCTGATGTCGTAGCCGGCCTTCGACGGCATGGCGATAAGCACTTCGTCGATCTTGTGCTCGAGGATGATCTCGCTGGCGTTGTCGATGGTGCCGAGAACGGGCACGCTGGCCACGCGCTGGCCCTGCTTGTTGCGGTCGTCATCGAGGAAGCCGATCGGCTTCATGCCGGTCTCCGGGTGGCGAAGCAGCTCACGGACGGTCAAGGCGCCCGCCTCGCCGGCGCCGATCACCAATACTCGCTTGCGGTAATCAGGTCCGACGACGCTGGCGACGAACTGCTCGTGCCGGTAACGGGCCAGTGCGCGCACGGCAGACATCGCCATGACCGTCATGACGGCGTCTAGGACCGCGATCGAACGAGGTATGCCGACCTGCGCGCCGAACAGCACCAGCAGCATTGTGCCGACGACGGCGACGAACGAGCCCAGCGCCAGGAGCCCGCCGATGTCGCGGAAGGTGAGGTTGCTCCAGGAACGGCGGTGCAGGCCGCCGAGCAGGTAGGCGACGGCTTTCAGCACCAGCGACCCGGCGATGCCGAGCAGAACGGGCGTGCCGTCCGGGATGTTGCCGTCGAAGCGGAGCAGGAACGAGGCGAGCACCGCGCCGGTGGAGATGAGCAGGTCGATGATGATCTTGGCAAGGCGCAGGCGCGTGAGGCGCCACGCGCCCCGCGGCTTGCCGGTCTTGTCAGGAGGAAGTGTTGTGGTCATCATCTGCTTTCGTTGAAGGCCTCTCGCGCGGGGCGACACAGGGCGTGGGACTCTCCAGTGACGCGGGAGCGGGAAAGCGCGCCGCTGGTACCCATTGTGGTACGGCGAACCTCGTGAACCGTGTGATGTCCGCCCGAGTCAGCAAGGGTGCGAGCGCCGGTCCGGGGCGCGGTTCGAGGAAGTGACGCCCGGTGACGATGTGCTGGCAAGCGACATCGCGGGCCGACATCCGTGGAGGTTACTACGAAGGTTCGTGACGATTCTGACCCCAGCTGTCATCTACCTTCATAGTTCATACCGCGCCTGCTGTTTCGAGCTCGGAGTCTGATACGTTGCCGGCTTGCGCCATCGCCCTGAACCTGGCGCTGCGTGCCAGCAGCTCGTCGAACGTCCCGCTGTCGAGCACCTTGCCTTTGTCGAGCAGGTAGATGATGTCGCAGTCGCGAACCGTGGTCATGCGGTGGGCGATCATGATTATCGTCTTGCTCTTGCCGAGCTCGCTTACGGCTCGGAAGATGCTCTCCTCGGTGACGCCGTCGAGCGCGCTCGTGGCTTCGTCGAAGACCAGCACCGCGGGGTCGTGATACAGGGCGCGGGCGATCCCCAGACGCTGGCGCTGCCCTCCCGATAGGCGCACGCCGCGCTCGCCGACGACGGTGTCGTAGCCCTCGGCGAGCTCGGACACGATGAAGTCATGGATGTTCGCCATCCTGGCGGCGCGCTCGATGGCGGCCGTGTCGACGTCGCGCTCCCTCACCCCGAAGGCGATGTTCGCCGCGATGGTGTCGTCGGCGAGGTAGATCTGCTGCGGCACGTAGCCGAGGTTGCGTTGCCAGGCTCGGCGGTTCGCCTCGTCGACGCTGACGCCGTCGACGCTCAACGTGCCCGCCTGCGGCTGCAAAAGGCCGAGGAGGATGTCGACGGTCGTGGTCTTGCCCGAGCCCGTCGCGCCGACGATGCCGACGGTGGTGTTGACGTCGATGGTGAGCGTGAAGTCTTCGAGCACGCGGCCGCGCGCGGTCGGGTAGGAGAAGTCGACGTGAGTAAGCTCGAGTTCGTCGGTTAGGGGCAGGGGCTCAAGGGCGGTGTTGTCTGCCAGGTTCTGGAAGCCGCTGTCGTTGATGTCGTGATGGAGTACGTCGATGGAGGCCACGCTGAAGCGCAGGCTCGTCATCGATGAGAACAGGCTCTGCAGGGCCGGGAGCAGCCTTAAGGTAGCGAAAGCGAAGACGCCGAGCGTAGGCACGATCTCCTGAATGCCGGAGCCGCGCACGAGCAGGACGAGCACGATGATGAGCATTCCGCCGAACGCGATCGTCTCGAAGGCGTAGCGCGGGATGAGGGCTATCACCTGTTGCCTTGCCATCTGGTTGGTGTAGGCGCGTGAGTGGCGCTGATAGCGCCTGAGGAAGGGCTCCTCGCGGCCCAGGATCTTGATGTCCTTGATGCCGGAGAGGGCTTCGGAAGCCGCTTTGTAGCGGGCGCGGTCGCTCCGTGACCGCAGTTTCCCAGCTTCGGCCATGCCCCTGCGCACGATGAAGAAAGTCACGCCGTAGGCGGCGCCGAGGAACCCGAAGGTGAGCACGGCCAGCAACGGGTAGAGCGCGATGAGCAGGCCGAGGATGAACAACGTGACGATCGAGCGCGAGATCAGATGGAGCAGCGCAAGGACGAACCCGCTAACCGCTTGCTTCACCTCACCGAGCAGGTTCGTCGCCAGCCCGGCGGTGTTCTGGTCGAGGAAGAAGACGTACGGCTTGGAGAGGTACTCGCGCAGCATGCGCACCGAGAGCGTGTGGTTGAGGCTCCAGGAGAACCGCAGCTGCAGGTACTCGGTGAACGCGGTAAGTATGTTGCTAATCACGAGCAGGACCAAGACAGTGAGCCCGA
Source organism: Trueperaceae bacterium (assembly GCA_035646755.1). Lineage (GTDB taxonomy): Bacteria > Deinococcota > Deinococci > Deinococcales > Trueperaceae > DASRWD01. The sequence continues at coordinate 3,315 of DASROV010000148.1, forward strand.
CGAAGACCAGGAACCCGGTAGTGTTCTGGAAGCCGAGTCGTTCGAACACGAAGGCCAGGTAGCTGTTGCTCTGCACCACGCTGGGATCGGTGACGAGTGCGAGGAATGGCAGGACGGAGGCGATGCCGATCACCTGCATCATGGCCATGGCCGTGACCGCTGGCATCAACATGTAGAAGCGCCTGCGCTCGCGAGAGTCCATCAACCGGAACAGCTTGCCGGCCGCCTCCCTCACCGAGGCCGACTCGTCAGGTGGCTGCTTGAGATACGTGCGCTTGCGGGTACGTCTGCTCATCGGCGGTCTGCATGATAGGTCGGAAGCGACCAGCGGCTTGTGACTTTCATTGGCGCTCAGGCGACCTGGAGATCGGGAG
>DASROV010000149.1:0-2369 GCA_035646755.1 Trueperaceae bacterium
GGCGTAGGCCTCGGCCGCACGCCGTCTTATCACGCGGCCCAGGCCTACGCCGGCATCATCACCGCCGTCGACGCGCTGAGCCGCGCCGAGTCGTTCGAGCCGGAGGACGTGCGCGCCGCACTCGACGCCACTAACATGCCTGACACGGTTTACGGCCCGATCTCGTTCGGGGACTACCAGGGCTACACCAACCAGGCCCGCCTGCCGGCGGTCGCCCAGCAGGTTCAAGGCGGCGAGTTCGTGACGGTATACGTCAACGGCGAGGTAGTCAGCGAGTTCCTCGAGACCCCCAGCTGGGACGAACGCTAAGGCACTTCGGCTTCGCTAACGCGAAGCCGAGCCAGCGATAAACCGACGTGGATAGCCTCACCCCGTTCCTCCAGAACGTCACCGGAGGGCTTCTGATCGGCGGAATCTACGCGCTGATCGGGGTGGGGCTATCCCTCATCTTCGGCGTGATGCGGATAATCAACTTCGCGCACGGCGAGTTCGTCGCCATCGGCATGTACCTGGCGATGGTGCTGTTCCGTCAGCTCGGCATCGACCCCTATCTGACGCTCTTCATCGCACTGCCTGTCGGGCTCGTCGTAGGCGGGCTGATCCAGAGGCTAGTGCTCGCCAGGCTCGTCGATTCGCCGGGCGACAGCACCCTGCTGGCGACGCTCGGACTCTCCCTCGTCATCGCCAACACGCTCTTCCTGCTGTTCGGCGCCGAACCGCAATCTATCTTCCTCGAGTACGCCACCGCGACGGTGACCGTGGCCGGCATCCGTTTACCCATCGCTCAGCTGATCGCCGGCGGCATCACGCTGGCGATCATCGTCGCCCTGTGGCTGCTGCTCAACCGCACCGAGATCGGCAGGGCGGTGAGGGCCACGGCACAGAACCGGCTAGGCGCTGAACTCGTCGGCGTCAACACCCGCTCCATCCACGCCCTGGTCTTCGGCGTCGGCATGGCGCTGGCCATGGCCGCCGGCATAATCCTCGCGCCGCTGCTCTTCGCCATCCCCACGGTGGGCTCGAGCTACACCCTCAAAGCGTTCGTCGTAACTGTGCTTGGCGGGCTCGGCAGCATCCCGGGCGCCATCGGCGGCGGGCTCCTCCTCGGCCTCGTCGAGTTCCTGGGCGCCTCTTATCTGTCGTCCGGTTACCGTGACGCCTACGGCCTTTTCGCCTTCCTGCTTATCCTGGTGCTGCGGCCCGAGGGCCTCTTCGGCCGCTCGGTCAAGCGCGTATGACGACGGCGGCTTGGCCACGGCTGCTGCTGGTCGCAGCGTGCGGCGCGGCCTGGTACCTACTCTTTCCCAGCTATCTCACCCTTGGCATCTCGCTGCTGTTGTTGGCCGGATGGGCCACCGCCTGGGACCTGCTCGGCGGTTGGACCGGGCAGACCAGCCTCGGCCACGCGGCCTTCGTGGGGCTTGGCGCCTACACCGTCGGCGTTACCGGCACGCGCTACGACCTCGCGCCGTGGTGGGGAGCCCTGCTGGCGATGGGCCTGGCGGCGATCCTGGCGCTGCTCTGGGGCCGCCTCACCTTCGGCCTGCGGGGGTCGTACTTCGCGCTGGCCAGCATCGCGGTAGCCGAGGTGCTGAGGCTGGTGGCCATCAACGAGCGCGGCCTCACCGGCGGCGCCGTCGGGCTGTTCATCTTCGACCTGAAGGAGCCGTTCGGCCTCGACCTGTTCAGTCGTGAGAACGAGTTCTGGCTGGCGCTTGCCTACCTGCTGCTGGTGCTCATCGCCACTCTCATCATCACGCGCGGCAAGCTCGGCTACCAGATGCGGGCAGTCCGTGAGGATGAGGCGTCGGCGCAGGCGGCCGGCATCGATCCGGTCGCGGTCAAGCTGAAGGCCTTCATGCTCTCGGCCGCACTCACGACGCTGGGCGGCTGCATCTACGGGATCTTCCTCTCGGCGCTGCAGCCGCAGCCGCTGTTCGAGCTTCACCTCTCGGTGCGCATCGCCCTGGTGGCCATCATCGGAGGCCGCGGCACGCTGTTCGGCCCGCTCGTCGGCGCCTCCTTGCTAACCTTGGCGGCCGAGCTGTTCAGAAACGTGTTCGCCGAGGCGAATCTGCTCATCTACGGCCTGCTCATCGTGATCGTGGTGCTGTTCGTGCCACGCGGCCTGGTGGGCGAGCTGGAGCGCCGGCTGGTGAGGAGGCGCTATGCCAAGAGCGCTGGAAGCTGAGCGCATCACCGTCCAGTTCGGCGGCCTCATCGCGGTCAACAACGTCTCACTTACTCTCGACGAGGGCTCCATCCTCGGCCTTATCGGGCCCAACGGCGCCGGCAAGTCGACGCTGTTCAACGCGCTCACCGGCTACGCCAAGGCCCGTGGGGGCGTGGTGTCGTTCTTCGGCAAGCGA
>DASROV010000150.1:0-6489 GCA_035646755.1 Trueperaceae bacterium
GCTGCCGACGTGAGCGTTACGGGGCGCGTCTCGATCGGCGACCTCGACTCGCAGCTGCCACAACTCGAACAACGCGGCGTCGGCTTGGGCAGCGAGGTAGCCGGGACCTTGGGCCAGGGCACGGCCAAGCTGCAACTACGCGTCACCACGGGGGACCTGACGATCCGGGCGGCCAGGTCGAGCCGCGCCTCAGGGAGCGACCGTGGCTAAGAGCGAAGAACGCCGGAGGGTGCTCGACATGCTGGCGGCGGGGCAGCTAAACGTCGAGCAGGCGACGACACTGCTCAAGGCGCTCGGGCCGAGCGCGGCCGAGGCGATGTCAGCCGGGCCTGTTCACCTGGCACCGCCCGCTCCGCCGCCTTCACCGCCCGGCCCGCCGCCGGCCGCGCGTCGCGCCGGCGGTAGACCCCGGTTCATCAGGATCCACATCGAATCGAAAGGCAAGGGCGGCAGCCGCGACAACGTCAACCTCAACGTGCCCTTCCCGCTCGCGAAGTTCGCCCTGCGCTTCCTGCCGACCGAAGCGAAGGCCGACCTGCACGCCCAAGGCATCGACATCGCCCAACTACTCGAGGGCATCAACGACGATCTGCCGGAGGGCAAGCTCATCGACATCGAATCCGATAAAGGAGACGGTGCCGACCCCACCCACATCACCATCGAGGTCATCTGATGCCAAGACTGCCCATGCCAACCGAATGCCCGGTAACCGGAGGGCCGCTGCTCGTCACGCGGCTGGAGTGCGACGGCAGCGGCGTGACCATCGAGGGGCGCTTCACCCCCAACGAGTTCGCCATGCTGCCCGAAGAGAACCTCGAGTTCCTGCGCATCTTCGTCAAGGTCCGCGGCAACCTCAAGGAGGTCGAGCGCATCCTCGGCCTTAGCTACCCCACCATCAGGCTCCGCTTCGAGAAGCTGCTGCTGGCGCTCGGCTACGAGGCCGAGCCCGACACCGCCGAAGAGCGCGCCGAGATACTCGACCTGCTGGAGAAGGGCGAGCTCGATCCTGACGAGGCCGCCAAGAGGTTGCAGTCGCTGCAGCGCAAGCAGTAAGCCGATTCGATCAGTAAGCCGCGTCAATCAGTAAGCCGCGACGCAAGCGGCGTTCGCCGCCCCTGGATATACTTGCCGTCGCATGGTTGATTACTACGAACTTCTCGAGATACAACGTGACGCCGACGCCAAGACCGTCAAGGCGTCGTACCGCAAGCTCGCGCTCGCCTATCACCCCGACCGCAACCCGGGTGACAGGGTCGCTGAGGAGAAGTTCAAGGCGATAAACGAAGCCTACGCGGTGCTCTCCGACCCTGATAAGCGCGGTCGCTACGACCGCTACGGCAGGGTCGACGAAGGCATCCCGATGGGCAGCGACATCTTCGACATCTTCGCGTCGGTGTTCGGCGGGGGCGTGGCCGGCATGGGCGCGCGCGCCCGCGGCCGCGGCTTCGCCGGCGAAGACCTCGAGGTCGAGCTGACGGTCACCCTCGAGCAGGCGCGCGCGGGCGAGACGGTAGCGGTCAACGTTCAGCGCTACGCCACCTGCGCTCACTGCCACGGCGAGAGAGCCGAGCCCGGCTCGAACGGCAAGCAGACCTGCCCCACCTGCCGCGGCGCTGGTCAGGTGCGCGGCCAGGCCCAGTCGCTGTTCGGGACCGTCATCACCAGCCGCCCCTGCCCCGACTGCCGCGGCGAAGGCCAGCTGATAAGCGAGCCGTGCAGCGTCTGTGACGGCCAGGGTCGACAGTTGGCCGTCGAGGAGGTCGACGTCGGCCTGCCCCGCGGCATCGACGCCGGCTACCGGCTACGCGTGCCCCACGCCGGCAACGCCGGCATCGAAGGCGGTCCGGCCGGCGACCTCTACGTTTACATCGACATGGCTCCCCACCCGGTGTTCAGGCGCGACGGCGATGACCTCCACTACGAACTGGAGCTCGGCTTGGCTCAGGCCACGCTCGGCGCGGTCTTCACCATCCCGACCATGGACGGTGACGAGGAGCTGCGCGTGCCAGCGGGCACCCAGCCCATGGCCGAGTTCCGACTGCGCGCGAAGGGCATGCCGCGCCTGCGCCAGCCGGGCAGCGGCGACGAGGTAGTGACGGCCCGGGTGATGGTTCCCGAGCGGCTCCCCAGCGAGGCCCGCGACCTGTTGGCCGCCTACGCGGTCGAGGTCGGCGAGGAGATCGAGGAACACGAGTCGGTAGTCGAGCGTGTAAAGGGGCTGTTCGGGCGCATCCGCGATCGTCTGGGGCGCGACGAGGACGGCGCCGACCCCGCCAGCCACAAGCCGGCCAACTGAGACTGACCGTGCGCCATCACGCTACACGCGTCGTGCACGCCTAGTCGCCGCGGTGGCTCCGGCGTCTAACCCATCCGCGCGGCGAACACCTTCATCAGCTCGGGCTCGGCCTGCTCGCCGGTAAACGGCCACACGGAGGCGCCGCGTTCTGACCTGAACCAGGTCCGTTGTCGTTTGGCGTAGCGGGCCGTCGCGTTGACCACGCGTTCCATGGCGTCCGCCAGCGTGGCCTTGCCCCGTAGAAGCTCGGCGACCTCCTTGTAACCGATCGCCTGCAGCGCGGTTGGCTGCCGCGGGTACTCACGCAGCAGGCCGGCTACCTCCTCCACCAGACCGTCCTCGAACTGCTGCCTGGCGCGCCTGACGATGCGCGGGCGTAGTTCGCCGGTCGGTGGCGCCAGAACGAAAAGGTCGAAGCTGAAACGCGGTTCGGTGAACGGGAACGTGCTCGGCGGGCGGCCGGTGCGACGCAGCACCTCGAGGCTGCGCACCACGCGCCGTGGATTGCCGGCGGCCCGCTCGGCGTCGCTCGGTGAGGCCGCCCGCAGCTCGGCGATCAACTCGTCGAGTCTTCCCTGCTCGACCGCCTGCCACAACGGCGCTTGCGCCGCGGCGTCGGCGGGCGGGGCCGTCGGCAGGCCCGCGCGCAGCGCCCTCACGTAGAAGCCGGTGCCGCCCACCAGCAGCGGCAGTTTGTCGCGCGCCAGCACGTCGGCGATGGCGTAGTGCGCGTCGTCCACATACCGCGCGACCGAGTACGCCTCGGCCGGCGTGACGACGTCGATGACGTGATGCCTCACGCGCGCCTGCTCAGCCGCGGTCGGCTTGGCGGTGCCGATGTCCATGCCGCGGTAGACCTGCATGGCGTCGGCATTGACGATCTCCAGACCGAGGGCCTCCGCCAGGCGCATGGCCACCGCGCTCTTGCCAGACGCGGTCGGGCCGGCGATTACCGGCAGCCTGCCGCTAACGGGAGAATTGCGTCTGGTACGCTCTTGCTGCGAAACGCTCGGCACGGCCCCAAGGCTAGCAGGGTGCCCGCGGCGCCGGTGCTAGACTCTGACGGATGAAGATCGAGAAGTACGGCACGGCGGGTGACATCGACGAGCTTCTCGCTGTGCGTGACAGTGTCGACAACCTCGTCAACGCCCATGTCGCGGCCTCACCTCTGGGCGTGAGGGCCGACCTCTACGACGTGGGTGACGCCTACTTGGCGCTCATCGAGGTCCCAGGCGTTGAGCAGGCTGACCTCGAGATCGCGGTCCAGGGCGAGGAACTGCTGGTCGCGGGGCTGCGCAACGGCCCGTTCAACGACCTCAGCGCGGTGTTCACCGAGCGGCCGGTCGGCGCGTTCCAGCGCACCATTCGCCTGCCTGGCGAGGTCGCCGCCGAGAACGCCACCGCCCACCTGAGCAACGGCGTGCTTTCACTCACCTTGCCCAAGGCTTGACCAAGAGCGCTAATCCAGCTCGAGCTCCAGCTCGCCGGCGACGTTGCCGATGACCACGACGTCGTCGGAGTCGAGGTAGTAAAGCAGGCGGTTGCCTTCGAGCACGTCTTCGCCCTTGACGCTGCGCGCCGGTGAACCGCTTAGCACGGCCGTGCCGGCCTCCTCGTCAAGCTCGAGTGTGTCACCGGTCGTCACCCGCTCCTCGCTAGTAACCTCGACGTCTCCCGTGAGCGTCGCTTGCTGCTCACCGACAGCGAAGGTCATCGCCGTCGAGGTGGCGACGAGCGGAGCGCCCCCCTCGTCTTCCGATTCGCGCGTCAGCTGGATCGGCCCGTCCATGCGGCCGACGTCCTCGTTGCTATCGAGGAAGAAGCGCGTCCCCTCGACCGTGGTCCGCCCTTGCACCAGCGTCACTCTCGGCGTCTCGGCAGGTGTCATCTCCTCTATACAGCCGGGGCGGTTGAAGGTTACCTCGGCGTCGCTGAGCTCCAGTGTCTCCTCCTCGGCGTCCTCTTCGGCGCCGATCGGCAACCTGATGACCGCCAGGTGCGAGGTAAGCACAGCGTCCTCGACGCGAGTCTCGACCAGGCCCGGGTCGGGGCCGTAGACGATGGTCAGCCGCTGCCCCTCTTCGCAGTTCTCGTTGTTGCCGATGCTGCGTGCGCCGTCGGCCGCCAGGGCGAGGTTGCTGATTACCAGTTCAGTGTCGTCGCGCTGCAGCGAGAAGGTGGTTACGGTCTGGGCCACGACCAAGCCAAGTGGCGCGGCCACGGCGAGCGCCGCCAGCAGCGCCCCCGGCCGAGAGCTCACTCCGTGGCTTCGTCCTTGAGCGCGAACGTGGCCGGGTCGAAGTCGCTCGGCACCGAGGCGTCGATGGCCTCGAAGAAGTCGAACTCGATGTCCTGCTTGATGCGGTCGGTTACCAGCGACGCGCCGCTGTCGGCGTCCACCGCCTCGGCGGGCTGCTCGGCCGAGCCGATGACCTCGGCGATGCCGCTGGCATCGTCGAAGTACACCACCGCGCCGGTACTGGTTATAGGCCCGTCGACGACTGTGACGTTGCCCACGGCGTAGAGCAGGTTCTCCGTGGTCAGCACCCGGATCTCGTCGGCCGTGATCGTCATCTGCTCGCCGTTGTCGTCGACGCGGGTGATGGTCGTCTGACCGCCCTCGTTGCTGAGCACGCCGAGGTCGTTCTCCTCCTCGAAGATAAGCGTCTGCGCCGAGGCCGTCTGGTTGCCGTTCACCAACTCGACGTCGCCGGTCGAAGTCGAGCGGTCGGTGTCGACGTCGAAGGAGACCGCGTTGGCGGTGATGAGCACCGGTTCGTCACCCTCCTCCTCGGGCGCGACCTCGATCTCGACGTCCTCGCTCAACACGCCAAGCCCGGTGGCTTCGTCGTACTCCAAGGTCGGCCCTGTGGCCTCGAGGCGTCCGCGCTGCACCACGACACCGTTGCGGAAGCTCGCCTTGCGCTCGCCACCGGTCGCGATAGAGACGCCCTCGGGCGCGGTCAGCTCGACGTAGCTGCCCAGGATGGTGAGCGTGGAGACCGTGGCCGTGATGCCGGTCGGCTCGGGATGTTCGTAGATTATCGGGCCGTAGCGGAGGTTGCCGCGCTGGGTGCCGCCGCTACCGTCGATGGTGATGATGCGGTTCTCGGTCGTCTCGGCCGCGGTGTCGGGCGCGGTCGTCTCGGGCGCTGCCGTCTCGGGCGCTGCCCCCTCTTGACCGAGCGCCGTGGCCACCAACGCGGCGACCGCAATCAACACAGCCACTAGGCAATACTTCGTTTCACGTGAAACAAGGGAGAAGCGGGACATGGTCAAGGCTCACTTTCTGGCGAGCGCACTATGAACTCGCTGTAGCCGACGGTACCCGGCCCGCCGGATTCGAAGTCGGTGAAGTCGAAGCTGATGCGCATGTCCTCGAACACGCTGGCGCCGAGGTCCGGCCCCGTCATGGTCGCGCGCGGCACCTCGAACTGGCCCGTCTCCTGATTGATCAGCACCAGCCGGTCGCCCTTGGCCTCCATGTGCAGGTCGATCTCATCCTCGACGAGATGAGCGTCCATCACCGCACCGCGGATGTTGTCGCTGCGGTCGATGGTGACGCTCTCGGAGGTAAGCGTGAAGTCGGTCTGGCCGTCGACGGTCCGGCGGCCGTCAGCGATGTTAAGGAGAGTAGATTCCTGGGTTTCGGGCAGGTACTCGACCGTGGGCGCGGAGAAGTACCACACCGAACCGGGATCGGCCTGCGGGTAGAGCGCGACCTCGGCCGCGCTCAGGGTGATGGCGGCGTCGGGAACGTTCGCGCCGTCGTCGTCTTGCAGCGCCAGGACCACGAGCAGGCCCAAGACCACGACGATGACGGCGAGCGCGATGCGAAGCACGCTTCCGAATCTACCAACGGCGCCGTGTTAACGGCGTGAGTTTCAGCGGGACCGGCGCTTAGTTTCCGTTGAGAGCTGGCCGTGCGTGAGCGAGCCAAGCCGGCGATGCTTCGCCGCGACCGTGGAAGCTGCAGCGGACAGCATCGGAAGGCGCTTCTCATTCCCCCACCGCCGTACGCTCACCTCGCCCCCTATGGTCGGAACACGACTAGGGGTCGTGACCTCGGCACGATACGAGCCCCAGCGCGGAATCTACCGCCTGCGCGCGGCAGCCCGACGGACCGGCCCCCTTTTGGACTTTTAGGAGGTTCGAGATGACACGAAGCGTTCGTGTGCTGTTCGCCTTTATCC